>NZ_JBGOOI010000084.1:0-16963 GCF_041439605.1 Vibrio sp. 1F169
CACAACGGTATGCTAAGAACAAAAATGCCGTTCACTCTTAAGTGAACGGCATTAGTCATTTAGGCGGTCTTTATATTTTTAACTGTCACGAGATTAACCAATAACGCTAATTGGGATCTCAGCTAGCTGGTTGCCTTGGTTAGCAGGGTAAACGATGTATTCACCGTGATACTTCACCGCAGACTTATAGTCCGTCACTTTGTGAAGCATAAAGCCCGCTTCCATCGCTGCTTGAATGAACTCGGCGTGATTACCACGAACAAACCAGTTCATTGGCTTAACCATCAGCTCACCGTCGAAAGAGTCGTCACACTGTTTGCCACACAAAGCAAAAGAGTGCTCACCATCGGTGAAGAATTGAATCTTGCCGCCAGTCGTTAGCTCGTCTTCACTTGATACACTCCAACCCATCTCGTACATTTTGTCCATGAACGCTTCAACATCACTGTCTTTTAGCGCTTTAGGCTCTTCGCCTTCAGGGAAAAAACGTCCGTAAAACGCAGAAATACGTTTGAAGGTAAAAGTTAAATCAGAGTTATTGCCCTTTGAACGGCCCTGCTTCTGCCAACGCACCAAATCAGGCACAATCACGCGATCATAAGCTTGGGATTTAATCGCCTTCGTTACCCAACGAACTAGATAAAGGTTGTTCGCAATAGGCGCATCAATCGCTTTGCCTGCTTTGTGCAGAGCATAAAGCTCGCCTAATGCATCATTCACTAACTTCTGAATTTCAATATAGTATTTTGACATTATGCCTTCTTTCCTAATGTCCAATATAGTAATGCTGACATTACTGCACACGCAGCCATTACCATAGCCATAGACCCAGCACTGTCACTTGGCAGCATCGCAACGATAGCTCCAACGACAGAACCAGTACCAAATCTTAATGTTCCCGCAAGCGATGAAGCCGTGCCTGCCATGTTTGGATAACCACTGAGCAATAGACCCATTGAGTTACTGCCGATAGTAGAAATGGTGCCAATAAATAGCATCACAAACGGCACAATACCCCAAAGCCCGAGATCCAATAACCAACCGACAAGTAAACCTACGCCAGCCAGTAATTGGATGACCAGAGCTGCTCTCAGCATGGTATGAGAGCCAACCTTCTTAACAATTCGACCATTAATTGTCGTCATCAGAATCATCGCAACGATGTTCAGACCAAACAGGTAACCAAACAGGTCAGGACGTACTCCATAGACATCAATGTAGACAAAAGAGCCTGCGGTTAAGAATGCAAACATCCCAGAGAACGAGAACGCACCCGAGAAAATTAGGCCCATAGCGGTCGAGTTTTTACATAAACGAGCGTAATTGCGAATCGTCGTTTTAAAGCGCAATGGCTGACGATTTTCAACAGGCAGTGTTTCAGGGATCTTAATGATAACCGCAAGAATCACGATAACCGCAAAAATAGCCAACACCCAAAAGATTGAACGCCAGCCGAACCACAATGCCAAATAACCACCAATCATAGGGGCAATTAATGGCGCAACCGTCATCACTAAGGTAACGAACGACATGGTTCTTGCAAAATCTTCACGGTCGAACATATCACGCACAACCGCTTGGATAATGACCGCCGCCGCCGCACCTGCAAAACCTTGAGCGGTACGAACTAACGTTAACGCTTCAATGCCATGAGTGGTTGCACTCACGACAGACGCTATCGCAAAGAAGAGCACACCAATCAGTAGAACTGGCTTGCGACCATAACTGTCGGCTAACGGACCATGTAACAACTGACCTAAAGCGAAACCTGCGGTGTACGCGGTAAGTGTGATTTGCACTTCCCCTGCTGTCACACCAAGATCTTTGGCGATCGTTGGCATTGCAGGTAGGTACATATCGATGGCGAGTGGTGTTAAAGCACCAATAGCGCCCAAAACCAAAAATAGCATCCAACCTAACTGAGGCGTTTGTGGTTGTGAGCTTGGGGTCTGTGAGGTAGACGTTTGCATAACTCTCCGACTAAGTACTAAGTTCTATGTGAACACGAGCATGCACGCAGCAATATACGAATATACACGTAGCAATACACGAATACGCACAGTGATACACGAATATGCGCACACATACATGAACATATAGTAATAATGGCTGAAACTGTCCTAGTACCAGTCAAAATAATCAGCCGACGCTATCCTTGGTCGGCCACATCTACGGTAGAAAAGATTACTTCCAGATAGAGTCTACTTCTTCTTGTGTTAGGTAACGGTATTCACCCAACTCTAAAGACTCGTCCATCTCGATTTCACCAATACGTTCACGGTGCAGTGCTTCTACCTTGTTACCAAGTGCTGCAAACATGCGTTTTACTTGGTGGTATTTGCCTTCGTGAATCGTTAGCAACACTTCACGCTCTGCACGTACTTCAAGGTGTGCTGGAAGTGTTAGGCCGTCTTCGCTCTTAAGCTGGATGCCCTCTTTGAACTTTTCAACGTAATCGTCTTCAACAGGTTCAACCAACCACACTCGGTACATCTTCTCGCACTTGTGCTTTGGCGATGTGATACGGTGAGACCACTTACCGTCGTCTGTCATTAAGACAAGACCCGTTGTATCAACATCTAAACGACCTGCAAAGTGCAGCTTGTCCATTTTGATTTCATCGAGTAATTCAAACGCAGTGCGATTTGAACCATCTTCATGCGAACAAACAAAGCCTTCTGGCTTGTAAAGCATGATGTAACGCGGGCCGTGAACATTCAGTTCATTGCCTTGCCATTCCACAACGCACTCTTCAGTTACCTTAAGCGAGCCGCTTTTTTGAATGACATCATTTACTGTCACTGCTTTTGATTTTAATAAGTGTGTTGCTTCTCTTCGAGTGACGCCTAACGCATCGCACAGAAATTTATCTAAACGCATGAATACCTCAACTAATCTAAGTCGGGTATTATAGTCACCTTTGCTCAATTAGTTGAGCTATTTCACACTATTTGTTTTTCATTTTACAAGACACGATATGTATACACTCCGCCCGTACCAAGCTGACTCAGTAAAATCAGTGATTCATTACTTCAGAAAACACCAAACACCGGCTGTTCTTGTATTGCCTACAGGCGCAGGAAAAAGCCTGGTGATTGCAGAGTTAGCAAGGCTCGCTAAAGGTCGTGTTCTAGTGCTTGCGCACGTAAAAGAGCTCGTTGAGCAAAACCATGAAAAGTATGAAGGTTATGGGCTAAAAGGTTCAATTTTCTCTGCCGGTTTAGGGCGTAAAGAGACAGACCAACAAGTGGTGTTTGCTTCAGTTCAATCCGTAGTTCGCAACCTCGATTCATTCTCTAACCAATTTTCACTGTTGGTTATCGACGAATGCCACCGTGTTCCCGATGAAAAGACCAGTAGCTACCAAAAAGTGATCACTCACTTACGTGAAAATAATGCGGGTATAAAAGTGCTTGGATTGACCGCGACCCCTTATCGTCTTGGTATGGGGTGGCTTTACCAATATCACACGCGTGGCCAAGTGCGCTCTGAAGAGCCGAGATTTTTCAGAGACTGTATTTTCGAACTGCCGATTCGTTATTTGTTGGACGAAGGCTTTCTAACACCAGCACGCATGATCGATGCGCCAGTATTGAGTTATGACTTTTCACAGCTAAAACCTGCAAGTACAGGCCGCTACAAAGAAGCCGAACTCGATATGGTGATCGAGCAATCTAAACGTGCGACCCCACAAATTGTCGACCAGATCATTGAACTGGCCAAAGACAAGTTAGGGATCATGGTATTTGCAGCCACCGTTCGACACGCACAAGAGATCCTTGGTTTACTGCCCGAAGGTGAAGCTTCAATTGTAATCGGCGACACACCGACACTCGAACGTGACCAAATCATCAATGATTTCAAGGAACGTAAAATCAAGTTCTTGGTCAACGTGTCAGTATTAACCACAGGTTTTGATGCGCCCCATGTGGATTTAATCGCGATTTTGCGCCCAACAGAATCTATTAGCTTGTACCAACAAATCGTTGGCCGTGGCTTACGCCTATCTCCGGGTAAAAAAGAGTGTTTAGTGCTCGACTATGCGGGCAACAGTTACGACCTTTACCAACCAGAGGTCGGAGACCCAAAGCCTGACTCAGACAGTGAAATCATCACTATTCCCTGCCCTGCTTGCGGCTTCAATAATAACTTCTGGGGCAAGCTAGACAGCAACGGCTTCTTACTCGAACACTTTGGCCGTAAATGCCAAGGCTACTTTACCGATGAAGACACGGGCGAACGCGAGCACTGTAACTATCGTTTTCGTGCTAAGTATTGTGGTGAATGCGGCGCTGACAACGACATCGCCGCACGTATTTGTCATGAATGCGATGCTACCTTAGTTGACCCAGACAAGAAGCTTAAGGAGGCGTTAAACCTCAAAGATGCGTTGGTGTTTGAGTGTTTAGAAATGGACCTTAACGTTCTCAAGGACGAAAAAGGCAAGTCGCAGCTTAAGGTCACTTACCGTGGAGAAAACCAAGCACAAGTGCATGAGTTTTGGTCATTAACCACCAAGAAACAGAAACAGAACTTCAAAGACCAGTTTGTACGCCCTCACCTTGCAGACAGGCACCGCCCCTTCGAGGAATCTTCACCAACGAAAGTGGTCGCTCACCAACATCGATTTCGCCCACCTCAATTCGTCATTGCACGTAAAGTCGGGCGCTTTTGGAAAATGAGAGACAAGATATTCGAAGATGAACTGAAGCAATAGAATCCAAATAATCAACAGAATTAATAAAAGGAGTATCGACACTCCTTTTGTTCACATTCTAATGACCACACATGAGTTAACTTGTTAAACCACAAATTAGATTGCACTCAGCTTTTTCTGATTCCCGCGCCTCTTTTTCCATATTATCAAAAAGCTCAATGGCTAAAGTTGGCCTATGAATATAAAAGCCTTGAATAAAGTCAATGCCTAACGTTTCTAAAGTTCTTAACTCTTCAATTGTTTCAACACGTTCTGCAACCACTTTAGTTTGGCTCATTTCTGCCAACTCAACTAATGAGTGCACCATTTTTTTCTTAAAATCAGAACTGTTAATATTTTCAACAAGCGAACCATCAAGCTTGATCGTATCAAAACAGCCTTCAGATAAAATTGAATACGATGAATAACCTGAACCAAAATCATCTAAGGCAACTATTATCTGGTGGTGTTGTAGTCGCTCTACTATTTTTCGAAACTTCTCATCTGCACGATAAAAAACAAGCTCAGTCACTTCAACACATAAACGGGAACGGATATAAGGGGGTAGATGACATAAACGATCGATAACACTCATATCGAAAATGGTTTTAACTGAGAAGTTTAATGACAATTGAATAGTTGAATAATGCTCAAGTAAGCCAATTGCGTAAGTAAGCATACGAGAATCGAGCTCCTTCTCAAGCCCATGAGAGGCTACAACATCGAGCAATTCACCAGCAGAAACGATTTTTTCACGCCCTTCTTCGTCTTCCATTTTTAAACGACACAGTAGCTCATAGCTCGAAGCAACACCCTTTAAAGAATGAATTTTTTGAGCAAAGCAAAGCAACCTATCCGAGTTAAGTAATTCAACTGCTTCTACTCTAAGGTTCGGTAAGCTATAGAGCATGACCCCGTCTTGTTGCTGCCAGTCTTGGTACGACTCATTGTTGGACTTTGCTTTACGGCAACAGTATTCAGCTTTGTAAATACAGTCTTCGACAGATTCATTAGGACCACTGCGATAACGGCCAAAACTAAAGCTTAGAGCGTTTTCTGTTTCTTGGGTGAGGTTCTGTTCCAACAAATATTCTAGCAACTCCTTGGAAACCGACGTTTGGCAAATTAATACAAATTCATCGCCACCAACTCTATACGCCATCCCTACGCCTTGTGCGGCTATTTTTTTGAAGCGCATAGCTAAATTTATTATCATTCGATCACCTACATGGTGACCTTGACTATCATTGAGAAACTTCAATTGATTTGCATCAATGTAATAATAACAACGAGAACACTCAATGACCTTTTTATATTCTATAGATTTTCGATTATACAATCCTGTCATGAAATCTTTATCAGAGTTAGACAACAATTTCTTATAATCGCCCAAATTAATAACTCTTAATTCTCCAAGATCATAAACACATGCTAATACAAAAGAAGCATGAGACAAGTAGAATAACGCCTGTATTAAATAGTAATACTCAGGTATAAATGAAATAGTCATTGATGATTCAAGAACCACCACAGACATAATAAAACAGGAAAGATAGCTAATTATTATTTGAACTTTATTATTAACTTCTTTTGATATCAAACAAAATGCTATAACAACGGCTGCTAGGATAGAACTAATTAAAAATCCAACAATAACGTCAAAGTTTATATAAACTGAAAGGAACTGTAGAAACACAAATGAAGAACAAATCAGTAAGTGCTTAGTATTTATTCTATCGCAACTTGAAAAAACAAGCATTAAATACACACAAACTAAAGATAAAGAATAAGAAACGAACCAGTAGTCGCTTCTAAAAAAATTTATAACGTAGGTTCCTTTATCATCATACCCATCCCATAAAAACCCAAACTTGTAAATATAAAACATAGAGAACAGCACTATATAGCACGTCATAAATAGTGTTTTAGATCGCTTTATCGGCCAAGCAAAATAAACATAAACTAACGATATTGCGCTCGCCAATATAAATAGCGAGAGAATCACGCCATATTTCATGACAAGTGATTGCTTTAATTGATGCTCTTTCGAAAATAACGCACTGGCATTTACAGTCTTACCCCTAGGGAATTTCACTAAAACATGACTGTATTCAAAATTTTTGTTCAGCCGTAGCGAGCGATAATACTCAAACAAAAAATTGCCAACAACTTTGCCGTCTTGATCAACAAAAAACAGCTCGCCGGTCCGGGATGAAAGAGATTTCCAAACTAGATGTTCATATGATTGGTTGTCTGAAGGTAGTGCAAGCTTAAGCCAACACGACTGATTAGGTTCAGGAATACAAGTAACAATTGAGCTCCAGCCTTCTTCCTTATATAGGATGGCATCAACCGAAGAATCACTCACTACCATGCCATATTCGAAATCACTGATTTGCTTGAAATCTAACTCATTAGCATGGCTAGTGAACGTTATCAGCACTGAAAAAAACAACATAACTAGCACTGTAAATGGCACTCTAAAATCCTTATTAAATCAAATATCGCGCGGCAAAGAGCCCCATAAGTCCATATACTTGCGAGTTTACCATGTTAATTATTTGTAATTTGTAAGGGAATGTAATAACGTCAACGCATGACTATTGAGCAAATGAATCAACATGAATATCAGGTTGGTTAATTGCACGTTGATACAACACTTTACATTGCTAAAATGATAAAGCGTCTCTCGTATTCACATTCATACTCCATTCATTTTTATTGTATTAAACTGTCGTTACTTGCTTCTTTTACTAAGGCCACTGCATGCAAAAACCAAGCGCTATACTCATCTGTATCGCTGTAGCTATAGGCTCGACATCAAGCTTTGCACAAGATGATCACCATAACGGTCATGATCTTGTACAAGATGTTCATAAAGCGGGAACCCGTATCGAATTTGAAGAAGATCAAGACGAAGTCTATGAAGCGGTGCAAGAGGGCTACATTCGCCCTTTCTCAGAAATGTATGCTGCGGTTGAAAATGATCTTCATGGCCGAATCATTAAAGTAGAACTAGAAGAAGACGATGATATTTGGGTGTATGAGCTAAAAATAAATTTCCAAAACAATATCATTAAAGTGGAATACAACGCTGAAACGTTAGAAATGCTGATGATTAAAGGTCGCAACTTTAAAGAAGCGATCAAAAACTCCCACGAATAATAAATAACAATAAAAGAGTGATACATGAAAATTTTAGTCGTTGAAGACGAACCTCGTTTAGGCCAACAAATTCTAGACACCCTTGAGGGAGCCGATTGGGTTCCAGAGCTTTCTCAAGACGGTATCGACGCACTCTACCGTGCAACATCGGAAGAGTGGGATGCCATCGTTCTCGATTTAGGGCTACCTAAGCTTGACGGCCTAACCGTATTAAAAGGTATTCGAGACGAAAACATTAACACGCCAGTGATTATCCTAAGTGCGCGCGACACGCTTACTCAGCGTGTAGAAGGCTTGAATGCAGGTGCTGATGACTACCTAACTAAGCCATTTGAAATGGTCGAGCTGATTGCCCGCATTCGTGCTCAGCTGCGCCGAGCGTCAGGCAGTGCTGCTCCTATACTTCAAATTGGTGATCTAAGCCTAGACACACGCAGCTCTAAAGTATTGTGGCAAGGCCAAGCAGTTAGCCTCACGGCGCTTGAATATAAAGTGGTCGCTTATTTCATGCATAACCAAAACAAAGTTATCTCGCGCACTGAGTTGGTTGAACACATCTACAAGCAAGATTTTGACCGCGATTCAAACACGGTTGAAGTGTTCATTGGTCGTATTCGTAAGAAAATCGCACCTAAAATCATCAAAACCGTTCGCGGGCTTGGCTACCAACTGAATGCTGAATAATGCTGTATTTAATTAAGCTAAGAGCAATCTCCAATTAGTGGGCAGCCTGTGCTGATCGTTGTTGTTCTCATAGCAAGATGAGTAAAGACAGGCTGGTAACGTATGAATCTAAAAAAACGAACACTTAAAAACGTCAGTCTAAAAAGCCGCTTGCTTCTTGCCGCGGCTTTTTGGCTAGGTGCGATGATATTAGCGGCAGGTGTCGGAATTCCGAAACTGGTGAATGACTACCTCGTCGATGACATGAAGCAGCAGCTTGCTTTAACCATGGATGAGTTAACCGCCAATATCGAAACCAATGACAGTGGTAACCTAATCATGGCAGAGCGTCTGTCTGATCCTAGGTTCAACCAACCCTACAGTGGTATTTATTGGCGCGCCGCTACCCAAGATCAGATTATTCGATCTCGCTCGCTATGGGATAAAGACCTCACCATCAAGCGTTCGCCGATTCACACATCAGTCAAAGGGCCAGAGAAAGAAAAGCTGATTTACATCGAGCAGGATATCTATCTGCCTGAACTGAATGACCCTGTCACGATCACCATTGGTATCGATGAAGACCCACTAGAATCCACACTGACTGAACTTACTGGTCAGGTCTGGTTGATTCTGATGCTACTGTTTGTGGGCGTGCTGATGTTGATTGGTATTCAAGTCAGTTGGTCGCTATTGCCACTCAGTAAGATGCAACGTGAACTGGTGATGTTGAGAAACGGCGAGCAACAAGGGTTAAGTGATAACTACCCGAAAGAGGTTTCTCCATTAGTTTCTGATCTCAATGCCCTACTCTTCCACTATCAAGAGTTATTGGAGCGAGCTCGTAACCACGCTGGAAACCTATCTCACGCGTTGAAAACACCGCTGTCGGTTTTGAAAAATGAGATAGAGCGACTTCCAGACGATGACAAAACATTGTTACAGCAACCCATTCATCAGATTCAGAACCAAATAGATTATCATCTTGGCCGTGCGCGCATGGCTGGTGCAATGAACATTCTATCGGTGAAATCTTCCCCTTGTGAGCGTGTTGAAGCTATCTCAATGGCGTTTGATAAAGTGTATGCCGCCAACGAAGTCACCATGATTAACGAGCTAGACTCTGAGATTGAAGTAGCGGTCGAAAAAACCGATCTTGATGAAATGGTCGGCAACCTACTCGAGAACAGTTACAAATGGGCGAGCAGCATTATCCGAGTTCATTCGAATGAACTCGATGATGGCAACATTGAATTGGTGATTGAAGATGATGGCCAAGGCATTCCTGAAGAGAAGCTTGAGCAAGTGACCAAACGAGGTGTTCGACTTGATGAAACCACACCAGGAACAGGCTTGGGGCTTAACATCGTGAATGAAATGGCGCACAGCTACCGAGGCAGCCTAACGCTCAGCAAGAGCTCTATGGGCGGCTTAAAAGCTTCTCTGGTGTTTAAACTAAGCAAAGGCTAACCACGTTCAGTAAAAGTTAAACGCAATAAGCCCTAGCGCAACGCTAGGGCTTAACTTTATTCTGGTTTAACAAAGCTTTTCTCACTTCAATATGATTAGCTCATCGAGTGAAGCCCAATCATATTGCCTTCCGTGTCACTCACTACACTGATAAAACCATGCTCACCAATGTCCATTTTGGGTACTTGTAGCGCGCCACCGTTGGCCGCTGCCAAACTTGCTTCTGTGGCACAATCCTCACAAGAGAAGTAAACCATGGTGCTGTTGCCTCCCGCTTTTACACCAGACATCTTACATATAGCTCCAGTGGCTCCATAGTTCCCCATATCGCAAGGAAATACCCACATCTCAACTTCGATTCCGGTTTCATTGTCTAACTTGTCCAGCGTCACTTTAAATACTGATTCATAAAAAATTTTTGCTCTCGACATGTCATCAACATATATTTCAAACCAACCAATCGGATTCATTTGCATAACGTTATCCTCAGTTTTCGCTGCTTGTTCGCCCTTAATCAGCATAGTCAAAGTTGAACAATTTATAGTTGAGGAGTTACATGAGAGCAGGTAAGTTTCTTTAAATATAGTCCAGTAGAAATCACAAAGCCTTGTTTGAAGGAGGTCCAAACAAGGCGCAAGTTAGTCGCTCTTATATATCGCTCTATATCTCATTCACAGCGACATCTAGAGTTTTCAAATTATCGTTATGAGTTGCGACTCCGATCATCAAGATCTTACCGTCGGTATAATAGTCATGATCTTCATTCATTACTTCCACCGTTGCTAATGGGTACTTGTCTAGCTCAATATCTGGTAATGACGTTCGTATCTGATTAGCAAGCCTATCTCGCTCTTCATCAACATTAGGGTCAATGTTATGCAGTATGGTCACAATGCCTGAGTAAGGGGTGACTTTAAGGCCATCGTCATAGCTAATTGCACCTAACCACTGAGGCTGGTTAGTTTGAACATCAACACCAGCGCGCCACCAGCGAATGTGGCTGCGCTTCATCAAATTACCCGGCAACTGAAACGCCATATCTTGTGGCTTGTCTCGCCAATACAAATCGGACACTGGCGGAGTTTTGTCTCTAAGCAATGCGAGATAGCCAGCCCATTCAATCTCATTTCGAGAAAAAGTTTGATTCTCTATCCAGCCCAATTGTTTCATTAAGTCTCTTGGGGTTGCTCCAACATATAGTACGTTGATAGCTTGTGCCGAGTAGAATGAAGATTTGCCTGGGAACGCTTTATAGGTCACCGAATTCCAGTCGACGTTGTCAATTTGAGCCGTCTCTGGTTGATTCTGAAAATCGTCCGCTTTCCAGAAAAAGTGAGCGTAGTTCGCAAACAATACCCACGCCAACAACAGCGCACTCGACTTAAGTACCAAGCGTCGCCACTTCATCCGATAGCCAATAATGGTGAAAACCAATACCGTGAACACACCGGCGATCAAGCTATTATGCTCAGAGATAAATATCTTGAGGCTATTAAGCCACGGGAAGTTTTCAACACCGTGCGCCAGTAACATGCCCCAAGCAATGAACTGTCCACCACCAAGAGCCAAGCCGAACAACGCCAACACACTAAAATTACGCCACGGCACTCGATGTGAGCCCGCTATAAATGGCACAACCCAAGCGATAGGCCCTAATAAGCGAGCAAAAAGAATGATGTATGTGCCTTTGCGAGCAATTAGGTAACGGCAGCGCGCAATTAATCGTTTGGTTTTAGGACGAAACTTAATGAGCCTTCGCTGTGCTTTCGCACCGTATTTATAGCCAATAAAATAACTGAGTTGGTCACCAAGCAAACCGCCTAGCATCACCAAAACCAACGCCATCCATGCACCTGAATACAGTTGAAAGCCCGCTGCGATAAAGAAGGGCTCTCCCGGTACAAATAGGTTTGGGCCAATGAGAGCATCACCCAACGCCCCCAGAAACAGCCCTAGTCCATCAAACATAACAACCTCAGTGCTTACTGTTCTTTATAATGACCGAACTTGTAGTTCATCTCGTTGTTACGCATTTCGCCTTTAAAAAAGCGTCTTACATTGGCTTTAAGGTAAGTAGACCCTGTCTTTACAACACCATCTTGGTTTAAACGACGTGGGTCAAAACCAAAGGTCATATTCAGGAATCTAAATCGCCATGTTTTGCTCGCACGTTTTACATAGTCACAGTCTTCACACAGTACGATCTCTTCATCGAAACCGCCGATTTCATCATGCGCTCGTTTAGTCGAGAAAATACAGGCGCCAATCGCCGTCGGGAAAAAGAACTGGGTAGTAAATAAGCCTGCGTTAAATAGCCCGTAACCAAACTTGTGTACAAGCGGCAGACCTTTCGAGCTCATGTACACACCCGCCACTTCAAGCTTCTTCTCCTCTAGTTCATAAAGCGCTTTCGCAAGGAAGTTTCGGGGCAAACTCACGTCGGCATCTAAGAAAAGGATTCGGTTGTACTGCGCTAATGAAGCGCCTGTGTTTCTGCCAAGGCTCACACCGCGATTTTCCATATGATGAACCGTTAACTTTGGCAACGCGCTTTCATAAGCTTGTGCCACCCCTCTTGTGTTGTCTTCACTGTTCGAGTCGACAACAATCACTTCAAATTCTTGATGGGTTTGCACACTCAACTCTTCCATTAAGCGGCTGATGCGTTTCTCTTCGTTTAGCGTAATTACGACAATGCTTACCGGTTCCATATTTTCACCTATTCATTCTGCTGTTTAATTAACACTAAGATTAACCAACCAAGCCTTAACCAAGTCTTAGGCAAACATTCATTTTCCGTTCATTAACTTGATGATGTAGCAACGCTATAATTAGATAAGATAGGCAATGTAAAAGACGATAAAATGGGGTAAATAAGCGCTAGTGAACGTTTTATCTCCAAACGAATCATTTATCGAAGGAAATTCACTTTGAGATGGGCTTCTGACTTGCTCAGATTTGAATGTGATGTTAGTATCCGCGCTCGCTTAAGCATGAACTCGTTTATGCCTAAGCTTTACCACATACTCAAGGTCGCATTGAGGTGTGAAGTTAATTTTTACTAATTTGAGAGTAAAACTATGAAATTTGAAGCAGTAGTACGTACTGAACTAGGTAAAGGTGCGAGCCGCCGCCTACGTCACGCTGGTAAATTCCCAGCTGTAATCTACGGTGGCGAAGCAGCAGCTGTAGCTATCGAACTTGTTCACGCTGACGTGATCAACCAAATGGATAAGCCTGAATTCTACGAAACAATCACTCTAGTGATTGACGGCGCAGAAGTTAAGGTTAAGCCGCAAGACGTTCAACGTCACGCGTTCAAGCCTAAAGTTGAGCACATGGACTTCATCCGTATCTAATTCCCTACCAAGGAATAAGATTGGATTAATCCAGCCTTCTGCATAGAAAAGATAATCGATCTTACCAGTCGAGAAATCTAGAAATTCGAAACCCCGATGCTACCAACATCGGGGTTTCACCGTTTCTGAGCCCTCAAAAACGCCTCAAATCTCGCGCAATACACTGAAAATAATCAACTTTTCCTCTCCCCACTTTATCCCAGCCTTGCTTGGGTGGATTAAGGGTGGACGAAAGGTGGACTTATACAGTAGTTTTTCTAACACAAAGACTAGACCGCTTTTTCGCTAGGCTCCGCACACTCACTTTTCAAAACATAACACTGAGCCTCCCTGGCCAAAAGTCATGGATTCGGATACCGAATTAGCGAATAAAGAGGAGTAATATTAGGATGGTTGTAGCAGTTTATCTTGGAAGGTTATCGTACATTTACTGGGTCAAGCGGCCTGATTGCCCGACTTTCCTTAGGCTCTTCTTTCTAGAGTGTTCGTAATGTCTTTTTTGAGCTCCTCTGAAAGGCGTTCGAATTGTTTTGGTACAACCAAACCTTCCTCGCACATTTGCATGAGTTGGATAAATGCTCGGCTTCGAGAATGGCCATCAAAAATAAGCTTCATTTGCTTTTGAGATTCTTTGGAGTACTCGCACATAAAGTGAAACCTTTCCCCTACAGATTCTGATTCATCAGTAATCGCTTTGATGGCTTCATCTAGCTGACGAGTACAAAACAGTTGCGCAGCTTCTCTCTTTATCTCGCAAAAGATTTTCCAATCAGACTCTTTGATATTCACACAGACCTCCACAAAGTGTTACTTCTTAGGGTAGAACATTACTGCTTATAAACGACGTAAGCGACACGATTACCCAATAGTAAACAGAGCGCTGTTAACACGAAATCTATTCTTTCATTTGAGTGCAAAGGTTAGCTCTGAGTGTTCAATAGCTGTAACTAGTAGCCGACTTCCAATACCCTTGTTCTGGTAATTTCGATTTCACTTGATGCTAAGAAATACAGGTATAAAATTTGGCCAGAGGTACATATAAGAATCAGCCTTAAACGATTTATTATGTGCGTTTCTGAAGATTAGCGACATGATGCTTATACTTCTTCTCACGCCAAAACCATATTGCATAACTTAACGGGATAGCACCAATCGAGCTCCAGAAACCACTCATTAATACATCGGTAGTTTGTATCCACCCCCAAGCTGTTTCTGACATAAACAACGGCTCAATACTTTGACCTACCATCACGCCTAAGATTGCTGGAAATGATGTACGAGCAGTAAATCTGAGACTTCCTTTTTTCCTCTCTAGCTTCCACTTGGAAAATTCGACATCTGGATCTTTCACTATCTCCTCCATAAGATATTCTGCCTAAAGCACATAATGCCTAATTGAGTCGCTGACAACACTACCTAAACACTCAAACCTACGACCGAAATCACTGAAACTAATCCAAGTAGAAAATTACAAGCGTAACAGTCTGCTTAAATGCTTGTCATGGCGCAATTTGCAACACCTGTGGCGATTTACTACAATATAAATACAAACTAAATTAGGTGACATATTATGGCTACTGCAAGTGTACGTATTGACCAAGATCTTTTTGATAAGGCTGCGATAATGGCTAAAGCACTGAACCGCACTACACCAAAACAAATTGAGCACTGGGCTAAAATCGGGAAAATGATGGAAGACAACCCCGATCTACCTTATGAGTTCGTAAAGCAAGCAGTCATAGCAAAAGCTGAGAAGGAAGCAGGTAAATTAGAGGCTTACTCTTTTGACTAAGATTACCAACATTCTTCAGACACCTACTTTTAAGAAGGCGGTCAAGAAATTACACAAGAACCAAAAAACGGATCTAGATAATGCTATTCGAGCCCTTATGGAAGATCCGAATCTTGGTGAGCAGAAGAAAGGTGACCTGTTTTTCTTGAGAGTGCATAAATTTAAGATGGTTAAGCAATTAACATTGCTCGGTTATAGCTATGAAGATGGTACTGTAACTCTCGAACTAATAGCTCTCGGCTCGCACGAAAACTTTTATCGAGATATGAAGAAAATATATTGATTCAATGTGATCGAAAATATCCTTGCCCGCCTGAGCCATACTCGTTTGTTGAACGAAGCCGCTACGCGGCAGAGTAAAACAGCTACCATCCATACTTTTGTAACGCTATAACTCTCCTTATGAACAACACCTTACTAACCTTAAACTGCAAGGTAAACGACCTGCAACTATTGATGCCTATTCTCGTGCGGTTCGTCGAAAGGCATTTGATAATAAGGAGAATGGCATCAACCAAAATAGAGGAGGTGTAACGACGAAAGAAACGAAAAATAGCTAACTGGTTAATAAGATTGCTATCGCAACCTTATCTTGGCCTCGCTCGCCTTGAGGAAAAACCTAAAAGCGATGTGCCCTTCAAACTAAATTACACAATTTACTTAATAATGTGGCTTCGGGCTTGTTCAACACTTGGGATTTAGTGTTGACTACGCAACACCTTAATCCTTATTAGTTAGCTTAAATTTCAACGAATTGTGCATACGGGCAAACACTCACAAGTTCACTTTTAACACCTTTAATTAAGTGCTCTGGAACCCAAAAGTCCAAAGCTCCATCGGATTCATTAAACAGAGTTACGCACGTCCCTCCAATCGGGTCTTTCACAAACTGAATACGGACAATGCTAGTAGTACATATCGTGCTGCCTTTTAAGCTAAGGAATCGTTCCACAGCCAGCTTGCGGATCGTTATTTGATTATCCTCAACCTTGATGATTGCTTTGAGCTTTGAAGTTTTCAATTCGAACAAACCAAACAAGGCAGGAAACACAAATGTTGCGCATAAAACGACAATGATTATTGAAATAATATCCATAGCTTCACGTCCCTTTAAGCTAACGCCTGCATAACACGTTTGCTACGATACAGACCTAGCTGAATTTTAACGCCTTAATCACTGAAACTAAAGGCAAACTGACAACGCCGAGTGTAGCAAATCGTGTTGATGCATTTGTTGAACGAAGCCGCTGCGCGGCAGAGTAAAGCGAGTGCAAGCCATACTCTTGTCACACCATCATTTGGATGGTCGTTGACAGGAGTAACTTATGAATCCCACCGACTTAAAACGCTACAACGCCCTTTATGAACAACACCTTACCAACCTAAAGCTGCAAGGTAAACGACCCGCGACCATTGATGCCTATTCTCGTGCAGTTCGTCGGATCACCGCTCATTTCGATCGCGTCCCTGACACATTAACCACGGCCGATCTCAAACAGTTCTTCGCGTCTCTTATCCAAACCCACTCGTGGAGCACCATTAAACTCGATCGTAATGGCTTGCAGTTTTTCTATCGCTACACACTGGGTAAACAGTGGGAGTGGCTCAATATCGTGAAGCCGCCACAAGTGAAACGACTGCCCGACATACTCACACCGCAACAAGTCAGCTCACTGATTAACCACACGCGACAAGCCCGTTATCAAGTCTTCTTCTTAACTCTTTACAGCATGGGATTACGCCTTGGTGAAGGGCTCAATCTCACGGTTCACGATATCGACAGCCAAACGATGCGGGTTCACATACGCGAAGGAAAAG
>NZ_JBGOOI010000085.1:0-16066 GCF_041439605.1 Vibrio sp. 1F169
CTGTAGGATCGTTCAACTGATCAGGAAAATGCTTAAATGATCAGTGTTAGCTCAATGAGCAAGCTTTCTTAATGTGGTCGGTGAAGAGCTTATTTTGAATATCAGGCGAACCCCACCTTGGTTCTGATCCTATTTCCTATGCTCTAAAACGACGAAAGCCTGCTCATTGAGCAGGCTTTCTTAATGTGGTCGGTGAAGAGGGATTCGAACCCCCGACCCTCTGGTCCCAAACCAGATGCGCTACCAAGCTGCGCTATTCACCGAGATATCTAACTGGCTGATTGCCTGTCGATGAAGCGTATAATACGGATTCTGAGTTTATCCGCAAGGGCTTTTTTCACTCTTTTTTACAATATCGAATCGTTCGAACAAAAGACGTACAAGTGAAATGCCAATGTGACGAAAAACACACAGTTACCAACAAGTATTTAACTTATGAAACAGGATTGATCCAGATCAGTGAATTGATAACACCAGTTAATACACTAACTCGTGTCATATAACTTTGAGGTATACACATGGACTTTTGGCTAGAACTCCTATTTGGTAATGCGGTGGGGCTATCTTCAATGATAGTAATATTCGGGGCTCTGGGTCTCATGATGTTCTATGGAGGCTTCTTCATCTACAAAGTTATGACTGAAAAATCTCCTCACTAGAATCGCTCAGCCTAAATCATCTACTTTTAAGTATCATTTTCTTTAGGTAGATGTAAAAACGCTTTGCACCGGAGCCGACTTATTGTCTTCTCCGGTTTTTTCATTTTTAAACCCGGCCTCAACTTAGGTATACTTACCTTATCCTTATCCAACTTGAGATACACACTATGTCTCATGATGACGACTTAGATCTATTCCAAGAAATGATGGGCGATGTTAAACGTATCGACCATGACACCGCCGAACACCAGAAAGTACACCGAGTCACAGAATCTCACCTTGCTAAGCGTGAAGCCGCTATGTGGCTGTCTGACGACGAGAAAGACTACTTATCATTAGACTACTCTCCAATGATCAAACCTGACGATGTCATTGCTTATAAGAAAGATGGTGTACAAGAAGGCGTATACAAAAAGCTGCGCTTGGGCAAGTATCCAATTCAAGCCAAACTCGACCTTCACAGGAAAACACTGAAAGACGCTCGTAACGAAGTACTCTCATTTTTACGCCAGTGTTTAAGAATGGATGTTCGCACCGTTATCATTGTCCACGGTAAAGGTGAGCGTTCGAATCCACCAGCAATGATGAAAAGCTACGTGGCAAATTGGCTAACACAGATTAACGATGTTCAATGTGTACATTCTGCTCAGCAATTTCATGGTGGTACTGGCGCGGTCTATGTCATGCTCAGAAAGAGTAATGACAAAAAGCTAGAGAACAGAGAGCGCCATCAAAAGCGCAGCAGTTGATAAGTTGAGATAAATAATTAAGCTAATAGCGGTCTTGCATCAAGAGCGATATTTCGTGCCTAGACTCACACCAAGTGCTAAAATTGTCCTCAGTTAACGAATCCCAGCTCAAAGCAACTATTCAGAGGTTGCTTTTTGTTTATCTATATTTCCGTTGTGAAACGCTAAGAGAATATCATGTCACAAGAATCCCAAGCTAAACGCCTTAATAAATACATCAGTGAAACTGGTTTTTGCTCACGCCGCGAAGCCGACAAACTCATTGATGCTGGCCGAGTTACTATTAACGGTAAGATCCCTGAAATGGGTACTAAAGTCTTGCCTGGTGATGATGTTGAGATCGACAATAAACCAGTTCGTTCAAGAGAAAAGCCGATCTACATTGCTCTTAATAAACCAACAGGTATCACCTGTACTACTGAGCGTGATATTCCAGGCAACATCGTCGACTTTATAGGTCACCACAAGCGTATATTCCCTATTGGTCGTCTAGATAAGCCTTCTGATGGTCTTATCTTCTTGACCAACGATGGCGATATCGTAAACAAAATCCTACGTGCAGGTAACAACCACGAGAAAGAATACGTGGTTCGTGTAGACAAACCTATTACGACTGAGTTCTTGAAGCAAATGGGCGCTGGCGTTCATATTCTCGATACTGTTACCTTGCCATGTAAGGTAGAGAAAGAGACCAAGTTCTCGTTTCGCATCACATTAACGCAAGGCCTTAACCGTCAGATTCGCCGTATGTGTGAAGCGCTCGGTTACGAAGTATTTAAGCTACGCCGTGTTCGTATTATGAACATCTCATTAGACGGTATTCCTAACGGAAAATGGCGCTACCTGAGCGACGAAGAGATTAATGAAATCTTGGCGATGTGTGAAGGCTCAGTAAGTACTGAAGATGCGTCAAAAATGAACGCGAAAGGTCAACGAATTCGTAAAGCAACTGACGCGAAACTTTTTGATAGCCGTGAAGAGAACCAAACTTCAACAGCGCGCCGTAATCAAAACGAGAACCGTACTCGCACTTACCGCGGTAACAATGCGGATGAATTCCGTCATGCGCCTAACTCAAAGCGTGGCCGTAACTCATCGAACGGTGAAAGCGGTGGCGGTGGCAATACCGAAAACTGGAAATCAAACTCTCGTTCAGAGCGTTCTAATTCAGATAAAAACCGTTCGGATCGCAATCGCACAGATCGCGACAATAACGAACGTCGAAGCGGTAAACCGACAGACCGTAGTCAAGATTCAAACAGGCCGAACAAACCTGCACCGAAACGTGTTGGTGGTACTTTAGGTTTGAAGAAATAGTCAGAATCCTTTCAAACGGGACTGTCGATAAAGAAACGCCCGCTAGATTAGTCTAGCGGGCGTTTTTATTTGTGATCATGTACGTTTATCGTTATGGAAAGCACAAGCTACAGGCATAGTTCAGCAAACTGACCACGCGTAAGTAGTACTAAGTCTTTCGGATCTAGCTCGATCTCTAACCCTCTCTTCCCTGCACTCACACATATCGTTTCAAAATCGGTAGCGCTGGAATGAACAAAGGTAGGTAATGCTTTTTTCTGACCAAGAGGACTGATTCCTCCCACCACATAACCTGTCGTTTTCTGAGCAATATCTGGATCAGCCATCTCTGCTTTTTTACCTTTCGCTGCTTTAGCTGCAAGCTTAAGGTTTAACTTCTGGTCAACAGGAATAACAGCTACCGCCAAATCTTTCGCCACACCATTCAAGCTGAACAACAGAGTTTTGAATACACGTTTGGGATCTTGACCAAGCGCTTCGACAGCCTCTAATCCATAATTCGTGTTATTTGTATCATGATGATACTGATGCACACTGTGAGCGATTTTCTTTTTCTTGGCGAGATTGATTGCAGGGGTCATAACAAATCCAAACGATAGATAAACAAAAAGCGACGCCGAGGCGTCGCTTTAGTTAAATTTATCATGGTGCTAGAGTCAATCTAATTTAGCACCTAGTGATTCAATTAACTGGGTTCAATTACTTGTAAACCATTTGACCTGAAGGCGCGTACTTGTTCACATCAACAGGGCTGTTTGCTTCTAGGTACTCTTTTAGTACTTCAGCGTCAACAAAACCTGTGTTCACAAAGCCAGGGTGATCAGACAGTTTAGGGTAACCGTCACCGCCAGCAGCGTTAAAGCTTGGTACCGTAAAGCGGTATGTTTCATCTAAACGAAGCTGCTTGCCACCGATGAAGACATTCGATACTTCACCGTCAGCGACAGTCATAGAAATACCTGCAAACTGTGCATAAGCACCTGAATCAACAGGTTTAGTCGCCACTACGTTTAGGTAATCTAGAACTTCTTTACCAGTCATATCAGTGTAAGTCAGGATGTTTGCAAAAGGCTGTACTGTTAGTACATCTTTGTACGTCACATCGCCGGCTTCAATTGAGTCACGAACGCCACCAGAGTTCATCACAGCGAAGTCTGCTTTTGCACGCTCCATGTGAGAAGTCGCAATCAAACGACCCAGGTTAGTTTGTTGGAAGCGAACTACGTTACGGTCACCTTCAAGCTTGCCATTTGTCTCAGCGATTTGAACTTCTAACTGAGCTTGGCCCTGTTCTTGGAAAGGACGTAGGAATTCAAGCAGCTCTGGATCTTGTGCGATTTCATCTTGAATAAGAACGCGTTGCTTCTTGCCGTCAATCTTAACTTTCTTCTTAAGGTTAACGGGAACCAAGTCGTAGCTCACCATCTCTAGTTCGCCATTACGGAATTCGTAATCAGCACGGCCTACGTACTTGCCCCACTCGTGAGCTTGAACGATGTAAGTACCGTTTTGAACGTCTGGTTTACACTCATCACCCGGCTTGAAGTTTTGCTTCGCAACGTTAGGGCCTTCCATACATACAGGCTCTTGAGAGTGACCACCAACGATCATATCTAGATCGCCTTCATTTAGGTAACGAGCTAGTGCTACATCACCCGGAGCATTAACACCACGCTGACCATTTTCGTAGTGACCCATGTGAGTCACAGCGAAGATAAGATCGGGTTTTTCTGTTTCTTTAAGTTCAGCGATCAGTTTCTTCGCTTCTTCTTTAGGGTCACGGAAATCGATACCAGCAATAAATTCTGGGTTACCAATTTTCGCAGTATCTTCAGTCGTTAGACCGATAACAGCAATTTTGATACCTTGCTTTTCAAACATCTCGTAAGCTTGGAATTTACGCTCGCCTGTCGCTTTGTCGTAGATGTTTGCAGATAGCATTGGGAAGTTTGCCCAGTCGATCTGTTTTTGCAGTACGTCTAGTGAGTTATCGAACTCGTGGTTACCTAATGCCATTGCATCGTAACCAATTTTATTCATACCTTTAAAATCAGGTTCTGCATCCTGAAGGTCTGACTCTGGTACACCAGTGTTGATGTCACCGCCAGATAGAAGCAACACGCTACCGCCTTCTGCTTCAACTTCTGCACGAAGTTGGTCAACAAGCGTTTTACGTGCAGACATGCCGTATTCGCCGTATTTGTTCTGCCAAAAACGACCATGGTTGTCGTTCGTATGCAGGATAGTTAGCTTATAAGTTTCGTCTTGGTTCCAATCATGAGCTGATTGAGACGCACATCCAGCCAAAGTAGCTAGGATTGCAGCACTTAGTGCTGTCTTTAGAATAAGGCGTTGCTTCATTGTCATACCTTTGAACTTTTTAGGGGAATCCACTGCTTTCTATAATCCATTGCGACTCCTTGTCTGGAGTTCGAACAATAAGACTTCAACATGACTAATCTTAAATTAACATTCTAAATGTAACACGATGATTTCATATTTATGTCGAATTGGTCACGCATGAATCAACAGTTAAGTGTAACAAAATTATGAGATTACACTCAAACTTCCCCTGCATCACAGGCAATCGTTTACTTATAAAGTGTGATGAATGTCAGCAATTCACTACAAACAGGACAGACCTCACACACCTATACCGCTTTCTTAGGGAATCAGAGGCTCTGTTAACAAGGGGTTAATCGCCTATCGTGGATTGACGCACTGCAAAACAAGTTCGTGAACAGCCAGACAGACAGCTTAGTCATAGCCCAAATAGGCCGAGGCTTCGGTGAACTAAACGGATGTTCCATTAAAAAACGCCCAACTCTAAGAGTTGGGCGTTTGTCTATTACAATCAAATAACGAGTTAACACTCTCTAGTTAATACTAGTGACTTAACATCAGATAAAACTATTTGATTTCGATGTGCTCGAAGCCTTTGATAAGGTCATCAAGTGCTTTCATCTGCTTCAAGAACGGTTCTAGCTTATCTAGCGGTAGAGCTGATGGGCCATCACAACGAGCTTGATCCGGGTTAGGGTGAGCCTCAAGAAATAGACCAGCAATACCCGTCGCAATGCCCGCTTTAGCTAGTTCAACCGTTTGCTCACGACGACCGCCAGATGCAGCACCTGATGGATCACGCATTTGAAGCGCGTGAGTCACATCAAAGATGATTGGGCTACCGTTTGATGATTTCTTCATCACACCAAAACCAAGCATATCAACTACTAAGTTGTCATAACCCATGCAAGAACCGCGTTCACAAAGAATGATGTTCTCGTTGCCACACTCAGCAAACTTATCAACGATATTACCCACTTGATCTGGGCTCATGAACTGAGGCTTCTTCACATTGATAACCGCGCCAGTCTTAGCCATTGCTTCAACAAGATCAGTTTGACGAGCAAGGAACGCTGGAAGCTGGATTACATCAACCACATCAGCAACAGGCTGAGCTTGCGCTTCAGTGTGAATATCAGTGATGATCTTCACGCCAAAGGTATCTTTCAGCTCTTGGAAAATTTTAAGACCTTCTTCCATGCCAGGACCACGGTATGAGTGAACTGAGCTACGGTTTGCTTTGTCGAAAGACGCCTTAAATACATAAGGGATACCCAACTTCTCTGTTACTTTCACGTAGTGCTCACAGATCTGCATAGCTAGATCGCGAGATTCAAGAACGTTCATACCTGCAAATAGCGTAAATGGCTTGTCATTAGCAATTGGCATATTGCCAATGTGAACTGTTTTCTGTTCCATCATATTCTCTCTAAATAATTATTAATTAGTGAACAACCACTATCTTTTCGTTCATGACGTTCACTTGAGATTTTAGTAGCTCAGATGCAGGGTCATCTGGGCATTGGTCGATAAAATATTGATAATCCGTAGCAGCGACCTGATGACAGTCTAGCTGCTGATAAATAAAGCCGCGGTCGCGGATTTCATACGGATCATCCGGCACAAACGTTAACGCAAGGTCGGTACACTTCAATGCAAGCGTATAACGCTCTTCTCGAAGCAATGCACTCTTAAGTAACGCTAGCCACTTACCAATAATCGTTGGGTGGTCAGCAACTTCTAAGTGTTCAGCTTTTACCTTAGCTAGTGGGCCATCATGCCCAATAAGCCATGCTCGTAAAGTTTGCACGCCAACGTACTCGCCGTTGTACGGGTTAATGTATACAGCAGCTTGCCCGAACCAACTCACTTTAAGTAAGAATTGAGTTGGGAAAGACACGCCTTCAACAGGGAAGCCTAACTTGCGACCTAGATAAAGAAAGATCGCACCAAGACTCACTGGAATGCCTTTTTTTCTCTCAAGTACTTTATCGATAAATGCGTTTTCCGAAGAAAAATACGCATCTTTATCCCCAGCAAAACCCCACTCATAAAAGAATAGTCGAATAAAGGATTCAAACTTCTGCTGTTCATCCGTTTCGTTAACCAAAGCAAACTCGGCGTCTTTTAACAATCTCGCCAACTCTTGTTCTGCCCAACTGTCTTGAGTTTCTGGGTTAATCGCTTTATTTAAGATCAATGCACCTTCAGCTAACTCTAGCTGGTCAAAGTCTTCATCAAAAAATTCGTACATAGGTAGTTAACCGAAATAAGGAGATAATTAACCGAAAAATGTTGGTGTCTTCGTCATTGCAATTTTACCTGCCATCGCTAACCAGCCAAGCGCACCAAAGAAAGAGAACACTCTCAGTAGCTTGTTTTTACCTAGCTTAAGCGCAAAGAAGCCCAGTGCGATGTAAGCCATAACACAGGTTAGTTTTTCGGTTAACCAGGGTGCTGCTGGTGTAAATGGAATAAAGCCAGTGATAAAAATCAAACCAATACCCGAAAGCAACAGCAATGAGTCATTGATATGAGGGAAACGCTGTAAGAAAGGATGCTTAAGCTTCGGTGAGTTAGCCATCATAAGAGCGAAACGAATCGAAAGAAGCAGTGCGCTTATAGCAATCGTTAATAGGTGAAAATGTTTTAAACCTTCGTACATGGTATTCCTTTATATTTTTATATGTCTTTCGTTAACACGAGCCACACAATACCCGTTAATGCTCTGTATTTCTGCGTTAAATATCTGTATTTCTGCGTTAAATGCATTATCAAGTTAAGTGTATTTTCGAGTTAAAGGTATCAATTTAGCAAGTTCATCATCTATTGCTCACAAGATGATTAACAGCAGCCTATGAACAGTAACGACCCAATGTCACTCGGTCATTACCACCGTAATCTTTCTCTGTCACAACATCGAGATATCCGAGCGCCTGCATAATCTCACGTACAGCTAAACCTTGGTCGTAACCGTGTTCAAACGCTAACCAACCTTCGTTTTCTAAAAAGCTTCGTGCGTTTTCAGAAATGTATCGAATATCTGCTAAACCTTTCTCTTCAGCAACTAACGCTGTGATCGGTTCAAAACGCACATCACCTTGAGATAAATGAGGGTCATTCTTCTCTATGTAAGGTGGGTTAGAGACAATCAACGAGAACTTCACCGCTTCTTTTTCAGAGTTGGCTAGGTTCAAAGGCTCAAACCAACTGCCGTGTAAAAAGGTGGCGTTGGTGATATTTAATCGCTGAGCGTTTTCTGTCGCAAGTTGCTGCGCTTCCGGACGAAGATCAATCCCCGTCACTGGTCGGTTCGGCATCTCAGAGGCCAATGCCAAAGCAATCGCACCTGTACCAGTTCCTAAATCGAGAATCGCACCTTGCTTGCCATACGTTTTGTCTAACGCCACTTCAACCAAACGTTCCGTATCTGGACGCGGGATTAAAGTAGAAGGAGAGACTTTTAACGGCAGCGACCAAAACTCACGTTCACCAACAATATAAGCCACAGGCTCACCGGTTAAGCGACGTTTTAGAAGGGTATTGAATTCGGATTCTTGTTCTGAAGTGAGATACTTCTCAGGCCAAGTCAGTAGGTAAGATCTTGGTTTATCTAAGGCGTGGCAAAGCAGTACCGCAGCATCAATCGAGGGCGATGTGTTATCGCCCTCTTGAAGCTGTACGATTGCTGACTTTAAAGCACTTTCAACCGTATATGCTGACTGCATAGTAATTAGTTGTGCTCAGCAAGTGCTGCTAGTTGATCGGCTTGGTGCTCTTGTAGAACAGGATCAAGCAGGCTTTGCATATCACCTTCCAGAACTTCGTTCAGGCGGTAGATAGTTAAGTTGATGCGGTGATCAGAAACACGGCCTTGAGGGTAGTTGTACGTACGAATACGGTCACTACGGTCACCAGAACCTAATAGGTTACGACGTGTATCTGAAATCGCAGCAGCACGACGCTCTTCTTCAGCTTGAACGATACGAGCCGCAAGAACAGCCATCGCTTTCGCTTTGTTTTTATGCTGAGAACGCTCGTCTTGACACTCTACTACTGTACCTGTTGGTAAGTGAGTAATACGGATTGCTGAATCCGTGGTGTTAACGTGCTGACCACCCGCGCCAGATGCACGGAAAGTATCAATCTTAAGGTCGCCAGCTTTGATCTCTGGCAGATCTGCTTCTGGAATCTCAGGCATAACCGCAACGGTACATGCAGACGTATGAACACGACCTTGTGATTCAGTCTCAGGTACACGTTGTACACGGTGACCACCAGACTCGAACTTCATTGTGCCGTAAACAGCATCGCCACTGATTTTAGCGATCATCTCTTTAAAGCCGCCCTGCTCTGAAACATTGCTGCTCATCACTTCGACGCGCCAGCCTTTTTTCTCGGCAAACTTAGAGTACATACGGAAAAGGTTACCCGCAAAGATACCCGCTTCATCACCACCTGCGCCGGCACGAATCTCTAAGAAACAGTTACGCTCATCGTTTGGATCTTTTGGAATCAGAAGAATTTGCAGCTCATCAGTCAGACGTTCAATGTTCGCTTTCGCATCTTTGATTTCTTCTTGAGCCATTTCACGCATTTCTGCGTCGTCTTCATTTGCCATCTCTTCAGCAGCTTCTAAATCTTCTTGAGCTTGCTGGTATGATTTAAAGCACCCCGTCACCTCTTCTAATTGAGAATACTCTTTTGACAAGGCACGGAATTTATCTTGATTCCCAAGTACATCGGGATCACCAAGTAGATGTTGAACTTCTTCATAGCGTTCAACAAGTGTTTCAAGCTTTATTAGAATCGAGGCTTTCATAATGTCTTATTCTGTTGGAGGTCGAATATTATTGAGGGTTTTCTAAGCCCAAACTCTGTCTAATGACCGTTAATTTTGCAGGTTCTCCTTGCTCTGCTGCACTTTGGAGTGCACGCGTTGGAGCATGGATCAATTTGTTTGTGAGCTTATTACTTAGCTCAAGTAAGACTTTTTCAGGGTCACCACCAGCAGCAAGTGATTGTAAACTCTTACTTAATAATTCTTCTCGGATTTCATTGGCCGATTTACGATAGTCACGAATACTGTCTACCGCTTGCAGTGAGCGCATCCAACTCATGAAGGCCGCACTTTCTTCACTAACAATAGCTTCCGCTTGGATAGCTTCCACTTTACGTTGTTCAATGTTGCCATCAACAATCGACTGCAGATCATCAACGGAATACAGGTAAGCATCATTCAGATCGCCTACCTGAGACTCAACGTCTCGAGGCACTGCAATATCAACCAACAACATCGGTTGATGTTTTCTTGTCTTAAGTGCGGTCTCAACCATGCCCTTCCCAATAATAGGCAGTGGACTAGCGGTTGAGCTGATCACGATATCCGCTCGATGCAGGTGATCGGGGATTTCATTGAGGCTAATCACTTCAGCACCAAACTCTTCTGCTAGCCCTAAAGCACGCTCACGAGTTCGGTTGGCCACAATCATCTTGGTGCAACCATTCGCTGAAAGGTGTTTTGCCACCAATTCAATCGTCTCACCCGCACCTACCAATAACACCGTTGATTCAGCAATCGACTCAAAGATGTGCTTGGCTAATGTGCAAGCTGCGTAAGCAACTGAAACCGCGCTTCCGCCAATTTCAGTTTCAGTTCGAACACGCTTAGCGACAGAAAATGATTTCTGAAACAGTTTTTCCATTGAAGCATCAACAGATTTGTTATCTCGGGAATCTGTATAAGCTTGCTTCACCTGACCTAAAATCTGTGGTTCACCCAACACCAGAGAGTCCAAACCACAGGCAACGCGCATTAAGTGCTTAATCGCGGCTTGTTCTTCATGGATGTAGATACTCGGTTTTAATTCTTCAGGGCTAACTTGATGAAATACAGACAGCCAATCGATCAACTTGTTTTTTGCCACGCCTTTGACGTCACAATACACTTCAGTTCGATTACAGGTAGAAAGTATGACACTTCCATTTACGTGTGCATTTGCGTTAAGTTGCTTAAGTGCCTCAGATAATTTATCTGGACCAAAAGCGACTTTTTCTCGCAATTCAACCGACGCTGTATTGTGATTGATACCTACGGCAAGCAAAGACATGTATCAGAAGTTCTCGATCAGGGAATGGAAACAAGGGGCGAATTTTACTTGATGCATGGCTCTATTTAAAGAGCAAGCGGGATTTGTTTTCCTGAGTTCGTGAATTCAATGCTATAGTTGAGACGTTTTTTAGATAAATTTGAACAAGTTGTGAGCAAATATGAGCAAGCTTCGAAAAATCACGTCTCTTATTTTTTTGACCATCATTATGGTGGGTTGCTCGTCTATCCCAGAACAACCGACCAGCGTTGAGTGGCAAAGTCACCAAAACAGGCTTTTACAGATAGAAAACTATCAAGCTTCAGGCAAGCTCGCTTACATTTCTCCAGAGCAACGCCAAAGCCTAAACTTCATATGGAAGCACTCCCCAAATCAAAGCCAATTAAGACTGACCACTTTCCTTGGTCAAACCGCTTTGAACCTTACAATCGACAGTTTGGGTGCAAAAGTCGTGACTTACGATGATCAAGTATTCACCCATGCAAGTGCATCTGTATTGGTAGAGCAACTTACTGGATTGCAGATCCCCATTGATCACCTACCACAATGGTTCCTTGGCATTCCCGACCAAGCAGACAGCTACCAACTCAACAGCACTAACACGCTTGAATCTCTGTCTAAACAAGTCAGCAGTCAATTGTGGACCCTGAATTTTGCTAACTATCGCAATACAGAGATGCCGAGTACACTATTATCTGGTGAAGACAGCAAGAACTCTAGTGAAGACAGCACGAACGTAGAGACAATCCCACTCCCTACTCGATTGTCATTCAAGCAAGACGAGAACAAAATCAACATTGTAGTTTCGAAGTGGACACTGAAAAAATGATAACAACGCCAACGCACTGGCCTTCGCCAGCTAAGCTGAATTTATTTCTCTATATCACTGGCCGACGCGATAATGGCTATCACGAACTTCAGACCCTATTTCAGTTTGTCGACTTTGGCGATGAACTTACGGTTACCGCAAACCGAGAAACAAGCTCGATAACAATCACACCTGAAATTCCAGGCGTTGCGACAGAAGATAACCTGATTTGGAAAGCCGCAACTGCCCTTCAACAATATACATCGACAACTTTCGGTGCGGATATTCAGTTAAAGAAAGTGCTTCCTATGGGAGGTGGCATTGGCGGAGGCTCTTCAAATGCCGCAACCGTGTTGGTCGCGCTCAACCATTTATGGCAACTCAACCTGTCTGATGACCAGTTAGCTGAGATTGGCTTAAAGCTTGGTGCAGACGTTCCGGTCTTCGTTCGAGGCCACGCCGCCTTTGCTGAAGGTGTTGGTGAACAATTACAACCCGCTAATCCGGATGAGAAATGGTATCTCGTTGTTAAACCTCAAGTGAGCATAGCAACTGTAGACATATTCACACATTCAGAATTAACTCGAAATACGCCGAAGCGAGCACTATCAACGCTTCTAGAGCAAGAATACGTAAACGATTGCGAAAAAATTGTGCGAATGCTGTACCCAGAGGTTGATAAGCAACTTTCATGGCTGCTACAATACGCGCCGTCGAGATTGACTGGTACAGGTTCGTGCGTTTTTGCTGAATTTAGCAGCAAAAAAGAAGCCGAACTGGTACTAGAGCAACTACCTGACACAGTTTCCGCGTTTGTCGCGAAAGGACGAAACATTTCGCCTTTGAAAGAAACTTTGGCTGAATACCAATCAGCCCACCCACAATCTATTTAAAACTGGACGCAACCCGAGGTTTCCACCGTGCCTGATATGAAGCTATTTGCTGGTAACGCAACACCTGAACTAGCCCAACGTATTGCTGATCGTCTATACATCCCTCTTGGCGATGCTACTGTAGACCGTTTTTCTGATGGCGAAGTCGCTGTTCAAATCAATGAAAACGTTCGTGGTAGCGATGTATTCCTGATTCAATCAACTTGTGCACCAACCAATGACAACCTTATGGAATTGGTGGTAATGATTGACGCAATGCGCCGTGCTTCTGCTGGCCGTATTACTGCTGTAATCCCTTACTTCGGTTATGCCCGTCAAGATCGTCGTGTACGTTCTGCTCGTGTGCCTATTACTGCAAAAGTTGTTGCAGATTTCCTTTCTAACGTTGGTGTTGACCGCGTTTTGACTATCGACCTACACGCAGAGCAAATCCAAGGCTTCTTCGATGTACCTGTTGATAACATTTTCGGCACTCCAGTTCTTCTAGAAGACATGGCTAACCGTGGCCTAGAAAACCCAGTTGTGGTTTCTCCAGACCTTGGTGGTGTTGTACGTGCTCGTGCTACAGCTAAAGCGCTAGGTGATGTTGACATCGCTATCGTTGATAAGCGTCGTCCACGTGCTAACGTTTCTGAAGTAATGAACCTAATCGGTGATGTTGAAGGTCGTGACTGTGTTATCGTTGATGACATGATCGATACTGGTGGCACACTATGTAAAGCAGCTGAAGCGCTTAAAGAGCGCGGTGCTAAGCGTGTATTCGCTTACGCAACTCACGCTGTATTCTCTGGTACTGCTGCAGAAAACATCCGCAATTCAGTTCTAGACCAAGTTATTGTTACCGATTCAATCAAGCTTTCTCCGGAAATGGCCGCGACAGGTAAAGTAACTGAACTAAGCCTTTCTCGCATGCTTGCTGAAGCGATTCGTCGTATCAGCAACGAAGAGTCTATCTCTGCGATGTTCAACTAATCAAAGCTCTATAGCTTTGCTTTAGCAGAACAATCTGAAAAAGATATTAAGCACTTCATTCGATGAAGTGCTTTTTTTATATCTAACGACCACAGTTTGAATCATTGAGTTGCTATCAGCTAGCTCGCACCTTTTTCATAAACTGTGATATCATACGGCGCTTTTTGAAATCCCAAGAGAGATCCATACCTTGAGCCAACAAATAAAACTTCTCGTTGGACTGGCTAATCCAGGTCCAGAATACGCCAAAACTCGCCACAATGCGGGTGCTTGGGTAGTTGAAGAATTAGCACGTGTACACAACGTGACACTGAAGAACGAACCAAAGTTCTTTGGCCTAACGGGTCGTATCATGGTTCATGGTGAAGATCTTCGTTTGCTGATCCCAACGACTTTTATGAACTTGTCAGGCAAAGCTGTTGCTGCCTTAGCAAAGTTCTACCAAATTAAACCAGAAGAGATCATGGTCGCTCACGATGAGTTAGATCTTCCTCCAGGTATTGGAAAGTTTAAAAAAGGTGGTGGTCATGGTGGACATAATGGTCTGAAAGACATCATCAGCAAACAGGGTAACAATAAAGAATTCTATCGTCTTAGATTAGGCATTGGCCATCCAGGACACAAAGATAAAGTTGCAGGTTATGTATTAGGCAAAGCTCCTGCGAAAGAGCAAGAGTGTATCGAGGCTGTCGTTGACGAATCGGTTCGTAGCCTAGACATCTTATTGAAAGATGGCCTACCAAAAGCACAAAATCGCTTACATACGTTCAAAGCAGAATAAGGTTTATATCATGGGTTTTAAATGTGGCATCGTTGGTCTACCAAACGTTGGTAAGTCAACTCTGTTTAACGCACTGACTAAAGCAGGCATCGAAGCAGCAAACTTTCCATTTTGTACGATCGAACCAAACACAGGTATCGTTCCGGTTCCAGATCTACGCTTAGATGCATTAGCAAAAATTGTTAATCCACAGAAGATCCTTCCAACGACAATGGAATTCGTAGATATCGCAGGCCTAGTTGCTGGCGCATCTAAAGGCGAAGGTCTAGGTAACAAGTTCCTAGCTAACATCCGCGAAACTGATGCTATCGGTCACGTTGTACGCTGCTTTGAAAACGAAAACATCGTTCACGTTTCAGGCAAAGTATCACCTATCGAAGATATCGAAGTGATCAACCTTGAGCTTGCTCTTGCCGATCTAGATAGCTGTGAACGTGCAATATTCCGCAATGCTAAAAAAGCAAAAGGCGGCGATAAAGACGCTAAATTCGAAACTACGGTTCTTGAAAAGCTACTACCTATCCTGACTGAAGGTGGTATGGCTCGTACTGTTGAACTTGCTAAAGAAGAAGTAGCGGCGATCGACTACCTTAACTTCCTAACGCTTAAGCCAACAATGTACATCGCAAACGTTGCTGAAGATGGTTTTGAAAACAACCCTTACCTAGACGCAGTTCGTGAGTACGCAGAAAAAGAGAACAACGTTGTTGTTGCTGTTTGTGCTGCAATCGAATCTGAGCTTTCTGAACTTGACGATGAAGATCGTGAAGAGTTCCTTGCAGACATGGGTATCGAAGAACCAGGCCTTAACCGAGTGATCCGCTCTGGTTACGAACTACTTACTCTTCAGACTTACTTCACTGCAGGTGTTAAAGAAGTTCGCGCTTGGACGATCCCTGTAGGTGCGACTGCGCCACAAGCTGCAGGCAAGATCCACACCGACTTCGAAAAAGGATTCATCCGTGCAGAAGTAGTTGGTTACGAACATTTCATCGAATTTGGCGGTGAAAGCGGAGCAAAAGATGCAGGTAAATGGCGTCTTGAAGGCAAAGAATACATCGTTAAAGATGGTGATGTTGTTCACTTCCGTTTCAACGTTTAATTACCGATAAACATCTAATAAAAGGCCAGTGAATTCACTGGCCTTTTTCGTTTTCGCTCTTTCTAAAGAGCTTCTTATCCAAAACTTAACTTCCTATATATCGGCATTTGAACCTATTTCTTGCTGACAAATACGCCTCTTTGACTAAAAAGAAACCGAACAGATGTTTATTCGTGATTTATTCAAAAAAAAAGTTGACGGGTTTCACTCAACTCCGCATAATGCGCCCCGTTCACAACGAAGCGGCAACGTCTCGAAATGAGCAACAATTTGGAAATGGCTACTTAGCTCAGTTGGTTAGAGCACATCACTCATAATGATGGGGTCGCAGG
>NZ_JBGOOI010000086.1:0-15864 GCF_041439605.1 Vibrio sp. 1F169
TGTTCAACACTTGGGATTTAGTGTTGGCTACGCAACACCTTAATCCTTATTTGTTATGAGTATTACTTAAATGGGCTAAGATCGATACCCTCTAACTCGCAAACAGCCATGATTGTTGGATGTGATGATAAACGATTTAGATAAGCTGACAAATGTTCAAAACTTAATGGCGATTGCTTAATTGGTAAACACCACTCAGAAAGCATAAATAAGAAGAAATCACAGGCTGATATTTCATCGCCTAAAAGGTATTTATTACCCCCAAGTTGATCATTAATTACGGATAGTGATTCAGCAATTCGATCATCTTGCGCGGCAACCACATTTGGAATAGTGCTTTCATCATTTGTATGTCGATGTGGATAATATCGAACCATTAACTCAGCTTGAAGTGTATTATTCAAGTACGCTAACCATTGGAAAAACTGAGGTCTACTTTTGCTCCCCAACCGAGGGATTAAACCATGCTTAGGATTTTGCTCACAAAGATGAATACAAATAGCTGAACTTTCAAAGATTGCCATTCCATCGTCAATTAATGTAGGAATTCTACCCGCTGGATTCAATTTTAAATATTCAGCTGATTTGTGGAAGCTTGATTTCCTATCAACCAACAATAAATCATACTCTAATCCCATGAAATGCAATAAGAAGTGCGGGGCTAAACTCGCGTTGTTTGGGTAATAATATAACTGATACAAAATGACTTCCTTTTCTTAATCCACAAATACTCATAACAGTTCTTAGACAGAAAAATTCTGCATTTAAATATAGAATTTTTCTATCTAGTTTCTTATGCCATCAATTGTACTAAATTTAGTTCATCCATAACAGTGACTTATGATGTGTACATTGAAATTCAACAAGCAAATATAGAAACTTTCTATCTAGCATGATTCACATTAAAATCATCAGGTTATGTACATAGAAACAGTATCTAACACCATGCAAATCTAGCGTTCTTCCAGAGCAAATTAGCCCCTATAAATCCAATGCTTGACCCTATACGGTAAGGTGTTTATATTGTCGCCCGCCCAACGGGGCACATCCTAAAATGCACACCGGCCATCCTGCCATCATTCGTGTATTTATATTGATGTTGTGAACTTCCATGCTAACGAAACTTCGTCCTTTTACTCGTGAATCGGGTGCGCTTATGCATCTTTCGGTTCCTATCATTTTGACTCAAATAGCGACCCAAGCGATGGGATTTGTCGATACGACAATGGCTGGCCAAGTAAGCCCTGCCGATCTCGCCGCTATTGCACTGGGTACTAGCCTTTGGATTCCTGTGTTGCTGCTACTTCGTGGCGTGATTATGGCGCTAACGCCTGTAGTCGCTTACCACCGCGGCGCACGTGACTTTCAAAGTATCTCTGTTGAGTTCTTCCAAATGGTTTGGTTGGCATTAATTGCTAGCGTCTTGCTCATCGCTTACTTAGTGAGTGCGAAACCGATCTTAGAGTGGATTGGGGTTGCCTCTGAGATCATTCCAATTGGTAGCGACTATGCGTTTGCCCTAGCCTTCGGTGTGCCGGGTATTGCCCTGTTTTACACCTTGAATGGCTTTTGTGAGGGTATGAACAACACCAAAGTACCGATGATCATTTCGGTGGTTGGTTTGTTGGTGAATATTCCGGTCAACTACGTGCTTATCTACGGCAAGTTTGGCTTCCCTGAAATGGGCGCTGTAGGCTGTGGCTGGGCGACTAGCTTAGTGTATTGGCTAATGTCGGGAATGCTGTATTCCTACATTAAAGGTCATCACCACTACAAGACCATCATCAACTTTTCAGATGCGAAGCCAAAAGCAAAAGAGATGCTTCACCTTCTAAGATTAGGTTTACCTATCGGCATGAACATCGCGGTGTGCGGCAGTATCTTTGCGGTTATCGCGTTGATGATTGGTCGTATTGGTGCAGAGAACGTGGCAGCCGCGCAAATTGCACTTAACATTTCGAGCCTGACTTACGTGATTCCGATGAGTATCTCGTTTGGTATTACGATTCGTGTTGGTCACGCTTTGGGTGAGAAAGACGAACTAGGCGCAATTGAGCGCAGTAAAGTCGGTATCTTAGTTGCAGCGTTCATATCGTTGCTTTCGGTTGCGGTGTTCCTGTTATTCCCTGAGTGGATCATTAGGCTCTACACTAACGACCCTGCAATAAGTGCGACAGCAGCGGTATTGTTGACCTTTACTGCTATGTATCAATTCAGTGATGCTCTGCAAACCTCTGCTAACGGCGCACTGCGTGGCTATAAAGATACTAAGATCCCGATGATGTTAGCCATCGCTTCATACTGGGGCTTGGCACTGCCACTGGGCATGGTGCTCGGGCTAACAGACCACATTGTTCCAGCAATGGGTGAAGAAGGCTTTTGTATTGGTATTCTAACGGGCTTGAGCGTTTCAGCGACGCTGATGTTAATTCGCTTACGATACGTGATTAAGAAGCGCGATTTACTGCCTTCAATTAACGCAGTAATTCGATAATACTGGACTTGTAAGCCAATACCACACCGGAAAGTAAATACAAAAAAGCGCGTTACTGCCACTAGGCAATAACGCGCTTTTTCTTTTTAAATTGGACTGTATTTATCTGTTTATCGCCAAATATGAACCAGCCGCAATCATTATTCCACCAGCACTTTGATTTAGTCGTTTATGTGCGCGTGGCGTTTTAAGTAAACTCGCCATTCTGCCAGCCCCCATCGCAATCAGCATTAAACCGGACATCAGAGCAACCGCCGCTAAAACAGAAACCAAGACGATATCTTGTGAACGTAAAACCGTCAGGTCAATGAACGTCGGCAAGAATGAAATATAGAACAGAATCACTTTCGGGTTTGAGGCTGAAATCAAAAAGCCTTGCGCGAAACTAGCGAGTTCTGATTTCTGACTTTGTTTGGCAGCGAGCTCCGCTGAACCTTGCACTTCAGGTAGGCTCTTAAACATCTTGTAGCCCAAGTAAATCAGATAAGCAGCACCAAGGTAACGAATCACCTCAAAAGCAAACGACCAGTTCTCAGCAATCGTCGCTAGGCCAAAACAGGCAAGCGCAAGATAAATAAGGTCACTGCAAATCATACCTAACGATAGCGTGATGCACTTTCGCCAACCATTAACCATGCCTCGAGCTAAAATGGCAAATACGCCAGGCCCCGGAGTAATACCAAATATAAACATGGCAATAAAGAATGTAATCGCACCTTCTAGTGACATTAGACTGTCCTTATCTATAACCGAACATAATTGATCATGAACGTATCATGGAGTTTCGATTCGGGTAAAGAACATTTTTGACTAAGCGCGTTTAACACAACTCATGTTTTGAATAAGTGTGACACGTAATTTCCCCACCAGCCCCACCAGCCCCACCAGCCCCAAACATAAACTTAAACTTGAACTTGAACCAGTCACCAAAGTGTTTTTCGTTAAGACACAAAAAAGGCGAACCTAGAGGCTCGCCTTCGAAAACAATGATAGAAAATCAACGTGACAAGATTAGTTAGCGATTGGAGACAGTAACTCTGGGTTTACGACTATATTTCTTACACCGTGGGCGTGGTCTTCGTTAAAGTCATTACCTTCACACCAGCTACCCACTGTCGCGATATTTACTTTCGCGACTTGTGGTCTAACGCTCCATGTTACTTGGAAAGGTGAACCTTTCTCATTGTAACCAGGACCCGTTGTAGAACCTGCATATTGAATCGCTGAACCCGTATTTTGTGGAATGTTGGTTGCTTGGTGCAAACCATCCACTTTAGAGTGCTTAGTCAATGCTTCGAAATCGAGTGCTTTGTCATCATTTACTAATACATAAACTTGGGTTTCTACACGCAGTTGCGGGTTGGTAATTGCATCGTTAAAACAAGCGCCCAGTGTTTCACCCGGTTCAACTTGCGCCGTTGAATAAACATAGTGAACTTCAATGGTGTCGCCGGAATGCAAAGAGCCATGATCGCTCGGACAAACCTTGCCCTCAAATGGTTTCAGCTCAGCTGAACTCAACTTACCAGTGTACTTAAAGCCACTTTGGAAGCCCTTTCCATCACCATTACCAGCGTATTGGGTAAACTCACCACCTTTGTGCTCAGCGTTTTTATGGAAGTGAATATTACATAAATTCATGGCTGTTGAATCTGGTGCATCCGAAAACAGTCTGGTATTTGTTCCTTTCAATGAACCCAAATCTCGTGGGGCTTGCGGGCCAAAACCTTGCCCTTGGGTATTTTCAGAAAGCTTCGCTCTTTGTTCTGCGATAACACCATCTGAGACAGACTCATGGTTCACGTCAGATGCATTTGCTTGAGCAGATAACATCACCATCGCGACGCTTAAAAACACACTCTTGTTGTTCATATTTCTTCCCTAGAATATTGATAATAAAACCTAAACACCGGATGTAGCGGCAAATATATTACTATGCTCACAAGTGAGTATAAGAGTTGTCTTTGTAAGATTAGATTTCATTGCTTACTTTGGGATGAGTATTAGAACCCTCGATGTATAGAACAAGTCAAACACAGTAAATACGGCTACTCCCTTCCAGAACGAGTAATTTCCTACTTTGTTAACTGTCCCCTGACTCAGCGGCTTGATAAGCGATCAATGCATATAAAATGCAACAACGACAAGGTTTGTAAGATCAAAAAGGCGAACCACTTGGCTCGCCTTCACGTCTCATTCTATCTATTAGATTGGTGTTCTTGGTTAACGGTTTAACCATTACCGGTGGCAAATATCCCAAACGTCATGACGTTTAATGCATCTGTCACGCCCTCTAGTGATTTAATCACGGTCTTAGTCGGTTGGTTATGACGAATAAAATAGCTTCCGATGCCTTTTTCACCGCTACTGTTAGCATCGCTTTCAGTTGTTTCCGTCGCTGCTATTTGAGAGGGTTCCACAGATTCTGGCTCTGCATTGGCGCGAGTTATCGTGTCTTTATTTGAATCAAGGTTTGAGTTTGATTCATGATCAGTTATTGGTTGATGATTAACGAACGATTCATGGGAAGATTCAACGTTGGTCTCAGCACTTGTATCAATTGCGACATCGATATTACTCTCTTCTTCCAAGCTTTTAGACATTGCGTCTTCGTTGCTCAATGTATTGTCGTCTAGCTGATTATTACTCGTTGAAGAGCAAGCGGTTAAAAAAAACAGGCTAACGATGAATGTGAGTAAGTGTCTCACCATAATGATAAATATGACTTCAATAAAACATTGTTCGATTGTAGTTTATTTGAATTCCCATATCCAGTGCCAGAGATTAAGGATTAAGGATTAAGGATTAAGGATTAAGGATTAAGGATTAAGGATTAAGGCGATCGTAAGCGGAAGCAATTTAAGACTCAAATCTAGTAATTTGAAATCTCAATCAAGTTACCGTCAGGGTCTCGAATATAAATAGATTGAATCTTTCCCATCGCACCTGTTCTAGCTATTGGGCCTTCCTCTATTACAACGCCTTGGCTCTCAACGTGCTCAATAACTTCCACGAGAGGCGTGTTAGATATGAAACATAGATCCGCACTGCCGACTTGCACACATCTAGCCTTTGGTTCGAACTCATGACCACTCAAGTGTAGATTGATTTTCTGAGCACCAAATGACAATGCCAACCTGCCCTCGCCAAATTCGATGGGCTTCATACCTAATACGCGCTGATAGAAATCTACCGTTACCTCTATATCTTTAACGGTTAGTACCAAGTGATCTAAATGACTGATTTCCAATTTAATCATCCTTGTTTCGTCGTTACTGAATATTGCATACTAAGTGCTAATTAACGCTAAGCCACATACTCTAATGTTGGACGTGCCAACACAAGATAAGCAAGCAGCCCTACTTCTCACTTTAGTGATTAAAGAGAGCACCGATTGCGCTCCCTTTTTAGATTAATCAGAAGGCTTACAAGATGTTCAGACCAAATAGCTCTTTAACATCAAACAATACGGTCTCTGCTCTTTCTCTCGATACCTGAGTTCCTTTGCGCAAAATATCGATGAGCTGCGCTTTATCATCCAGTAACTCAGCTCTTCTTTCACGAATAGGGCGAAGCATCTCTTGCAGGCACTCTTCCAACACTTTCTTAGTTTGTCCATCGCCTAGCCCACCTCTTTGGTAATGCTCTTTTAGTTGACTGACATAGTTAGCGTCTGTGTGAAAAGCATCAAGATAAGTGAACACGATATTGCCTTCTACCTTGCCTGGCTCTTCAATTCGTAGATGATTTGGGTCGGTATACATGGATTTGACTGCAGCTCTGATCTCTTTCTCTGTTGCACCCAAATTAATGGCATTGCCCATCGATTTAGACATCTTACTTTTACCATCAGTACTAGGCAGACGAGATGCATTACTGAGAAGTGGTCTGCATTCATTCAAGATTGGTTTGCCAGCGAGCGAGTTAACCTTTCTTACAATCTCATTGGTTTGTTCTAACATCGGCAGTTGATCATCACCGACAGGCACTAAAGTCGCGTTGAAAGCGGTGATGTCTGCCGCCTGAGAGATGGGATAAGTGAGGAAGCCTGCTGGAATTGAACGTCCAAACTCTTTGTTCTGAATTTCGCTTTTGACCGTTGGATTCCGTTCTAAGCGAGCGATAGAAACAAGATTGCTGTAGAACATGGTGAGCTCAGCTAACACCGGCAACTGTGATTGCAGACAAATCGTTGTCTTGGTCGGGTCAATACCCACCGCAAGATAATCAGCGACCACATTAAGAATGTTGGAAGAAACCTTCGAAGGATTATGGGCGTTGTCGGTAAGCCCTTGCATGTCAGCGACCAATATCGTTTGGTCGTGAATATGCTGCAAAGAGACTCTTTGTTTAAGGGAACCGACGTAATGGCCCAAATGCAAAGGCCCAGTAGCTCTATCGCCAGTCAGAATGATTTCAGGCTTGTTGGTATTGTTCTTACTGCCAATATTATTGCTGTCGGTATGGCTGTTTGAGTTGGTATTCATGGCGTATCTCCAAGTTAAAAAGGCTACTGGAGATAAAAAGAGGCGACATTTTTGATGACATTCTTAGCTACCGTCCAGCAGCTAAAGAATGTAAGTATTCCGTGCTGCTCTATTGAGAGCACCACCAAAAGAAAATTGAAGTTGAAGCAGAATTAAATTTCATGGTTAAAACCTATCAACAATACAGACGAGCGACAACTGTTATTTACGCGCACCAAGAAAATAGGTCTTAAGATTAACAGGTTATAGGCTTAATCTTTACTGGAACACAGTTCAGTGATTCGGTCACACATGGCTTGGTTAACTGTGAAGTGGGTGTTGAGGAACGCTAGTTGGGCAAGTGCCGATTCAGCCGTGCGCTCGTAACCTTGGGTAAAGGTTGGTAGCAATTGAGCAAACTTAGGAAAGCGTGCTTCTAGCCTTCTATCCGACATAAATTCATCAACGAATTCAGGCTCAGAATGCTCAGTTTGATCCACAAGATCGATCAAACGATCAAGTGCGTAAGATTGAACGAACCGACTGCCCGACAGCTTTTCGCCTCGATTATAACGAGACATGCCGACATAAAGATTGGTTAGAGCCTCACCAATGATCCACTCTTCGGAGTTAGTATCTGCCTCCCCTTTTACTGGTGGGATACAGCACTGAGTATCAAATTCAGGTTGCTGCCAAACAATGCGCCCTTCAGCAAATGGAATATGCGCTAACTCGTGGGATTCAAACACCGCAAATTCGCAAAAGATTCCGTCAGCGTACAGGACTTTATAACCATCGACGGTATTTCTCACTGCGTAGTCGATTGGGTGAATATCAGATAGCCAATGCAAACTGTCTAAGAAATACTGCTTGTACCCTGTTTGCACTATTGCGAAAAAATCGACATCTGAATACTGATCAAGTCGCTCTGTTTCAATACCTACTGAGCCCAACCCCAGCAAAGCATGAGCCTTACCCGATGCTTTCAAAGACTCCCCAATCGCATCTAAACGCTGGAGTAATTTTTCTGGTATGTTTATGTGTTTTGTCTGAATATCTTTATCCGTTTGCATAGCTTAATCCCTATCAAGTTGAATGCCACTCAACCTAACTGATAGTTAGAACATCTAAGAAGCTTAATTTATAAAATGTGTGTTTTGGATAACGATCTGCGCAAGTTATTGCTTCGTTTAAACTCATAAATCATCCACCAGAATCGGACTTTCTATCCGATTTACACCGAAGACTTGGCTAAATACGCTGCCATTTCTTGCTCTGGAACCATACCGCCACCAGTCGCCCAAACAAGATGAGTGGCATTGGCTAACGTAGAATTATCGATGCCTAACCTTTCCAGATACTCACTATTTTGCTCAACATGAATCGCTCCCGGCATACCCGCTAGCGCTGAAGGCTCAAGTTGAATGCCCTCTGCTTGATTCAGTTCACCTAGCAATTGGTACATGCGTTCATCGGTTAATGTGTAATAACCATCAAGTAAACGCTCCATCGCGCGCCCCACAAAACCTGAAGCCCGACCCACCGCCAAGCCGTCTGCTGCGGTTAGATTATCAATACCGAGATCTTGGACTGCGATTTCGTCATGCAAGCCGGTATGGACACCCAACAACATACAAGGCGAATGGGTCGGCTCAGCAAAAATACAGTGTACATGGTCACCAAAAGCCATCTTCAAGCCAAATGCCACACCACCGGGGCCGCCACCGACTCCACATGGCAAGTAAACGAACAGTGGGTGTTCTTTGTCGACGACAATCTGTTGCTGATCAAATTGCTGTTTGAGCCTTTGTCCTGCCACCGAGTAACCAAGAAATAGAGTTTGAGAGTTTTCATCATCAATGAAAAAGCATCGTGAATCTTGTTCTGCTTCTTTGCGACCTTGTTCTACTGCAACGCCATAATCTTGCTCATATTCGACCACATTGACACCATGCTCACGCAGTTTGTTTTTCTTCCACGCTCTCGCATCAGCAGACATGTGAACCGACACTGTAAAGCCTAACTTGGCACTCATGATGCCAATCGACATGCCTAGGTTACCCGTTGAGCCTACGGCAATGCTGTATTGTTGGAAAAAGTCACGGAATTCAGGTTCGAGCAACTTACTGTAGTCATCGCTCTCACACAGTAACCCAGCTTCAATGGCAAGCTTCTCGGCATGCGTTAGTACTTCATAAATACCACCACGGGCTTTGATTGAACCTGAAATCGGCAAGTGACTGTCTTTTTTCATCATCAAACGCCCTTTGATAGGCTGCTGATAATGCGCTTCTAAGACTAATTTCATTGATGGTATATCAATAAGCTCAGACTCGATGATGCCATCGGTCACTTGTGTTTCAGGGAATGCCTTCGCCAGATAAGGGGCAAACCTTTGTAATCGCAGGCTTGCACCTTGAATGTCCTCTTCGCTTAACCCCACATAAGGTAAACCCTGTTCTAACGTCGTGATGTTTGGGTTAAACCAACTCACTTCTTCTAGCGCTATAAGTTGTTTTAACAACGGGAAATCGTTGGTGAGCTTGTCTATATTTAATTCACTTTTGGGGTTCAATTCAGTCATGGGTGACCTTCTATGGTATAGCGCCATCATCTCTGGTACACAGCAATCTGCGCTCGTACAAACATTTGGTTTTGAGCCTATTAAAACGGTATTCATTTAATTATTCAATGACCTATAATTAACTAGGCTTACTTTGCTCGATACGTCTTACGACTTAATTGCTGACCACTGTCTTGATGTATTCACTAGGCGATAAACCAAATTTTCCTTTAAAGCGCTGACTAAAACGTCCTTCCGATTGATAACCGCAAGACTGGGCCAATATCGCCACATTCTGCTGTCCGTTTTGCATCAGATAAAGTGCGTGACTCAACCGAACTTCAGCCAACACCTCACGATATTGCATACCTTCCAGTTTGAGCTTTCGGATAAGCGTGGCGCGACTCATCGCAAAGCGCTCTGCTACCGACTCTAACGGATGTTTGTCGTTCGGTGAATGCGAAAGGTAGTGGCTAAGTTTCTGGCTAAACGAAACGTTTGAGCTAATAAACAATCGATGCAACACGCCCTTCTCGGCTAATTGCTGATACAAACCCTGCAACCAAAATTGTTGGGTTTGTTCACTCATGCTCTGACGATCAAACGAAAACAACGCATTGAGAGAATCTTGCAAACCTCGATCTGCCTCCACGGTGGGTAAATCCAGTTCAATTGCTCGATCCTCACTCAGATCGAGCATTGCTTGCGTCGGTTGGAAATGAAAACTGAATACACGCGAAAGGAAACGCCCTTTGTGGGGCATGTTCTCAAAACTCAATGACGCTGATGCCTCACACAACAGCAGCTCAGAATGTGAGAGTTCTGCCGCTGAGTCTTTCCAAAACAGGCGCTTGCTGCCTGTAATGATCTGAATAATACTAGGGGATAGAATCCTCACATTACGCAGTTTTTGTAACTGCTCTGCACGAAAGATCGTCACTTGATATTGATGATTCATCTCATCCCCTTATTTGCTTATTTGCTTATTTGCTTATTTGCTTATTTGCTTATTTGCTTATTATGTAGGTGTATAAGCTTTTAACGTACATAAGCTATTAGCGTGTATAAGTTGCCGTCAGTTTCGCTTTGTCTAAAGCCATGCTGTTCAACGTGAATCCAACCACTGCCGACGGCGTGTTTTCGTCTAGGTTAAGTTTGTCCGTTGGTAATGCCCAAACCGTGAATTGATAACGGTGCATACCATCTTTTTCTGGAGGGCAAGCGCCACCGAAACCTACCGTTCCATAATCGATTCGGCCTTCTTTGCCACCCACTTTAGAGATATCGACACCGCGAGGTAGGTCGCTCACTGTTGCTGGAATATCAAACGCGACCCAGTGCCAGAAACCACTTTCAGTCGGAGCGTCTGGATCATAAGCCGTGACTGCAAAGCTTTTGGTTCCTGCTGGAGCATCTTTCCACATCAATTGTGGTGATAGGTTACCGCCGTCACAACCCCAACTTGAGTATTCAAAGGTCTTCGCCATTGGGTGACCTTCTTGAATATCGTTGCTGATTAATTCGAACGCTTGAGCAGAGCCTGCCGCCAAAATACTAATTGCTAATACTGATTTGATGATGAGTTTCATGATAGTTCCTCTTATTAGGTATGAGTCCAGTATAGTTCCCTCCACACGCCCAGTGATGACAATAAGTACACAATTATCTAATTTAACCCAAACAAATGATACTTACTGTATTTTTACTTTATTATTTAAAAGCATGACCCACTCGACAATTTGTTGTTAAAAGAACACTTGTTGACATTCAGGTTACAAATCGCATCCAAAACTCTTTAGACTCTCCCCACGACTTTTAACGAGAATGATTGGATGCACAGGTTTACATTGGCTCTTTGCTTAACCTTTTGGCTCCCTACACTAGCCAATGCCCAAAGTTTGCAAGACAAGTGGCAAACTCTGTATCAATTGAGCTGGCAATCGTCTCCTATCTCAGTTTCTCAGAAAGAGTTAACCCAGTACCCGAAAGCACTTCTTCAGGAAAGCAGCCGCTACCCGGATTTCAACCAATTCAGTTGGGAAGACATCGCCGCACTCGCCTCGATACAAGATCACTGCCGAGCGATTGAAAATGCCAACCCTTCTTTGAACGATGCCATCGAATTCGAACTCGCTGTGTGTCAAGAACAACCCTTGGATTCAATCTGGTTCGCGGCACACTCAAAACGACACCCTGCTGGTGGTAGCTTCGCTGATCGTTACGTAGCTCGTTACCCAGAAAACAGTGAGCAAATTCATCCGTTTTTGAGTATCAGTAATCCTTTGCATCCGTTATTTTCCAAGCTAGAAAACTTAACCACGCAAGGCAGAGAAGCACTGCTCAATGGATACCGCGCTTGGCAACAAGGTGATGAGCTTTGGTTGAGTGGCGAACAAGGTTGGAAAGCGATTCCATCGGAGGTTTGGAAGCCTATCGCCGAGCAACAAGAAGTGACCTTGTCAGCCGAAAGCTGTTCTTTTCGTTACAGTAACCTGTGCCTGAGCGAGTCGAGCAACGACAACCTGATCATGAAAACGTTGATCTTTACATTGCTGTTTACATTGTTATCCGGGCTCGGCAGAGTCTTATACCTAAGAACAAAACAACGAAAAGAGAGGCAGTTCGTTTTACAGCTTCTTACTCATGAACTGCGCACGCCAATTACTAGCCTAGGCTTAACCGTCGAAATGTTTAGAAATCGCTACGATGACTTTTCTGATGAGACCCAAGGGGCAGTTTGGCGTTTAATTTCAGACTATCAAAGGCTTTCTCAGCTCACCGAAAACAGCAAAGTGTATCTAAGTTCGGATCAGTCGGAGCCTTTGTTGAAGCAAAACGCATCATTGGAAGAGTGGCTCGACCATGTCTGCGAAAAGCACAATATTACTTATCAGTGTGAAGCAAGAGATGTTGAACTTAACCTGCCTTATTACTGGCTGACTATCTGTCTTGATAACTTAATCAAGAATGCTAAGCAGCATGGACAAGGTAAGGTTTTAGTTAAAGTCATCCTCGCAGATAAACTGAGAATAGAGGTACAAGATGAGGGTCACTTCCCCTCTTTGATACAACGACTTATTTCAAGAACAACACCGTGCGGCAATCATAAACAAGATAATATGGGCATTGGCCTGACTATTGTCGAACACTTGATGAAACAAGCGAATGGCCGTCTCATCATTCTCCGTAATCCAACCCGATGTATTTTGGAAATCGCTTATGAACACCCTACTGCTGATTGAAGACGACCATCTACTTGGACAAGGCCTCGTCAGCTTCTTTGAGTCCAATGGTTACCCATGCCTTTGGGCGAAGGATTCAGAGAGTGCCAGTAAGCAATGGTTCCGAGCCGATCTAGTGATACTGGATCGACAACTCGAAGACGGTGACAGCTTGCGACATTTGCCGAATTGGTTACTGCTCAAAGCACTACCGGTGATAGTGTTAACGGCTAAAGTGGAAGTTCAACAACGTGTTGAAGGTTTAATGGCAGGTGCCAAAGATTACGTGACTAAGCCATTTTCGAACGATGAATTACTTGCTAGAGTCATTACGCAGCTTCGCCCGTTAGGTGTTAGCCACTTAGATTACGCAAATATCCAAATCAACTTGTCGGAACGGATAGCTTATCTGGATGAAAGTCCAATCACGTTGAAACCTAAAGAGTTTCAGCTATTGGTACTGTTTATTCAGAACCAAAGTCGTGTGTTTCACCGAGATGAGTTGCTCAATAAAATTTGGGGTTATCAAGCCTTCCCAAGCACAAGAACCGTTGATAACCACATACTGCGTTTACGTCAAAAGCTTCCAACGCTGAAACTAGAAACGCATCGTGGAGTTGGTTATCGTTTGGCTGGGGAATCACAATGAAAGTAAACTCTCTAACAGCACTGTTCTGCACATTACCCTTTACAATGCCCTTTGCGTGTAATGCGGCTTGGTTTACAGACACGCCATTGCAACATACGTATCAATCACTGCTCGATGATCAACCGCAAGTTGCGTGGCAAGAGCTACAAATCGCACTCGATCAACAAACACTCGATAGTGAGCTTTGGTTGCCAGTTAAACAAGAGATACTGAGCCAAACTCAATGCGGAACTTCACTAAGACAAGACACTGAGACGAAACATCACATTCAAGTTAGCTTCATTCGACGCTACGGCCTTTCATCGCAAGGTTATCAAATCAAAGTCGCTGCAGAACAACTCAGTGAAGACATGAAAACCCAAACACAACCTATCTCTCTGGTCTCCCCTAAAGGTAAAGTCCTTCTCGATGGACAACTCGCTTCTAACAATGAGTATCAAGAGATTGAGACCGGTGAAATGTTTATCAAACCCGAATCTGGTGTTTATCAACTAAGGATAGGTTCGAACCACTATCCTATTGTTGTCGCTTTAGACAACAGCAAGCGATGGTTAACACTCGAAAGTAAACTCAGCGAACCACATATCGTGATCACGCCACCGAAGGTGATCGACAACTGCCCTAACGCCAATGTGAGTTGGCAATGGTTCGATGAGAACTACAACCTGTTAGGCTACAAAGTGCCAATCAAGACAGCGCAAGCACCCGTTCCCACAGAAAGCCCACTAGGGACTAATGCTAAACACTTGAGTGCTTCGGTTGAAATGTTTGAATACCAAGGTACGATTGAAGTCCAATATGTGCAGCGTGTCACGGTGCCTTTCTAATGGAATGCTTTCAGAAGAAGATTAGAAACTAGGTAATGCAGAAAATAGAGACATATAGGTGACAAAGCACTAGCGCTACTTGGGTGTAATAACCGTACTTACCCTTTACGGAATCTAGATATGCTCAGCGTACGTCACCCACTCAATCTTTCTACTTGTGCCATTGTAGCTTTAACAACAGCTTGTCTGTTTTCATCCAATGCACAAGCGAGCCAAATAACGCTCACCAGTAATAGCAGCGTTAGCGCTAACACCACTACCAGCAATACAGTCTCTATTTCATCGAATACTTTAGAGATAGATTGGAACGGCTTAAGCGTTAACAGCGGCGCTCTCACCGTTGATAACCAACCACAGAAAGTGACGAATCTAGTCATTGGTCTTTCCGATAAAACTAACTCAGCAAAGACCGCAACTTGGACCTTAGTACCTAGTGGGATAAACATTGAGGCAGAACTAAATCAAGATCAACTCACTTTTCAGTTCAGCTTCCCTTCAAATATACAGGTGAAACGTAACCAGCCCGTAGAGTTGGCGTGGTTTGATCTTGCAGAACAACAAACTCAGACCCTATTTCTTCCTTTTAGCGAAGGCATGCGTGTACCTACAAATAACAAGCTTTGGGGTAGTTATCTAGTCGACAACCATTCAGGAAGTAACACCACTCAAGACTTAAAAATGCCATTTTGGACGATACAACAGGATGATCAACTCATCAGTTATCAGATGATGAATCCGACAAACAACCAATTGTTCTTTTCTGATGTATCGTCGGATACGTCCTCTGATAAGAAGACCAATATTGATATGAGCGCTTCGCACCAATTTACAACGTTGAATCAATCACAGCCCTTTACGGTTCGCATAACACTTGGAGACTCTTGGTTAGATGGCGCCAAACAATACCGTGATTGGCGTATTGAGAATGGTCTCTCTGAATCGCTTGTCGAAAAGCAAAAGCGTAACCCAGATGTGAATAAGCTAATCGGCGCAAGCCACGTCTACTTGTTTGGTAAAGATGCTTTAAGTATCCAAGATGTGAGCGATTGGTGGGGATTAAAAGCCTGGTATCTAGAAGACTCTCAATTAGACATTTCAAGTGAAGCGAAGCGAGAGTTATCCCCTCTGTCTAAAGGCAAAGATTGGTTTAGCCAGTATCACAAACAGCTGCTGCTAGACTCTATTAGCCAGTCATTACAAAGCTTGTATCCTGTTGCAACGCCAACACTTGCTGATAACACCATTAAAGCCCAACACACCTCAGCTCAAAGCAAGAAAAGCTGGTTGATTAAGCATGCGTCCTCTTATCTCAATGATCCGGATACTTGGGGGCAAGCCTTGTCATCAGGCATGGTCAACAATCTGAACAAAGCAGGATTAAACAAGCTTTGGTTAGGCTTCGATAACTGGATGCCAGCATTCTACCAACCGAATGCAGTAAAACTGGCTAAGCAATCTGGTTATCTGGTTGGAACCTATGACTCCTACAACACAGCCATTCCTGCGAAGCTCAATGACAACTGGCTAACCGCTCAATTACCAGAGCCGATGCGTCAAAGTTGTGCGATTGAACTAGCGGATGGCAGCCTAAAAAAAGGTTCATCGCGGATTAGCGGGAACTCAAAACAAAAACGGTAGTAAGTG
>NZ_JBGOOI010000087.1:0-15716 GCF_041439605.1 Vibrio sp. 1F169
TTTATCGCCCAAACTGGTTAAATTTTAACAGTGACAACTACCCTGCCAGATAGGGCTAGACATATCTTAAATGAAGTACAAATTACCAATCTGTACACCAAGCGTATGCAGATAGAAGAGGCATTCCGCGATCTAAAGAGTGCCGCCTATGGGATCGCACTTCGTCACAACAGAACTCGCTGTACTAAGCGATTAGATATCCTGATTCTTGTTGCGTTGCTCGCTGAAATCTTGATGTGGTGGAATGGCCTCATTGCAGTACAGGCCAAATGGCATTTTGACATCCAAGCCAACAGCATTAAACACCGCCGAGTTCTATCCATACCTCGTCTAGGGAGAGAGGTATGGATAGAACTCGGCGATATCAAATTAATGAATCCCAATATCAATGGGGAATGTTCGAATATCAAAGGCTCACACACAACGCAGGACTAGGGGAATTATGAGGGGGTCCGTCAGAGGCGCAGCTATGCTGCGTCCTGATGACTGCTCTTGTTAGCCATCATTTGCTCAATCATTTTGTTTCGTTTTACCCAAAATGCTATTGCGCCTATAGGTATTGTAAAAGTAAATATTAACGGAGCGAATTCGCTTGCAGAACTTGCGCCAATGCCTAAGAATTTTATTGTTGCAATTTTTGTAGCTATTTCGCCAGTAGTCCAATTCATTGCAACCGCACCGATACCAACAAACGACAATAAGTACCAGCCCCATTTTTTCTCTATAGGGGCTCGATAAACAAAAAAGCAAGTTATGATCATGAATATTGGAGTAATTATTGATAGTGATAACATCAAAACCTTAGGCACACTTAATTCAGCGTTACCAAATGAATTTAATATCTTTTGCGATTCATTAGTTCGATAGACATTAAGTCCTGTCACCAAAATTTTTCCATCTTGCTTTGTCATTGAAACGCTTGATATTGACCAATCTACTTTGAATTTAGTTTCAAAGGAAAAATTCGCTGACCAAACATCATTGAACGTGCGAACATTAGAGCCCATTAATTCAGTATGTAACGGCTCACCTTCTGGGAAAAAGCCAGCTAACTTATCCAGTTCTTCAACTGTTACCTTGGTAAGAAGCTTTGGATGCATTTGAGTTTTTATGTATTCATAATTTTTTAATCGAAGTTGATCTAAATAGTCCTTGGCAAAAGATGATTCTTCTTTCGGAACTATCGATTTTTTAATGTCTTCGAACGAACACCCAACTACAAATAATGAAAAAAGGATGGTTAACATATACTTCATTTGGTTCTTCTCTCCATGAGTTATCCGCTTTGGCATGCTTTCCATAGAGCTGTTTAAACTCCACATCCTCAACTATTTCCAGTCTGCAGATTTTCCGCTCATCTTTGTGAGTAAATGTTTAAACAACCTGTCCAGGGTAAAAATGTCTTTCAGACTTATCTCTAATCGTTGCAGTCTTTTTACCAGAAAGAATCTGGCGTTCTAACCTTGTGAAAATGTCTTTCCATCCAATGAGTTACACCAACTCTCTTCCATTTTTTCCAAGTTTACACCAGCATTAAATGAATTGGCAATAAACTCTTTCTTTTTAAGCTTCAACCTAAACCAATAGACTAGTGAGAAAGAGAATTGAGGATATTTTTATGTGTCGCATAATTTATAGGCTCATCTAAGCGGAGAAGAGCCGAAAAAGTAAGTCAGATGAAGCTTTGGTGAAGTATGTGTTGAGACAGTCGAAACAAGGAAAGGGGCACTTTCGAGCTAGAAAGTGCCACGTGTAAAAATTCGGCCTATAAAGACTTTGGACATTTCCGTGTTAGTGAATCCGCTAAATTAATGATTTGTGGGTTACTCTGAGTATGGTAAACCGTGCCATAGTCGTTTGTTATACGCGTTCTTCTAGTCGTTACCTAACTACTCTTAACACCTTCCAATTCAATAACCATCCCACGTTTATTTACAAAAGAAAGTTGATAACCGTTTTTTGTTCGGCGCATCATACATGGGCTATTAACATCTATTTCAAGGTTGGTAAAATCCTGCCTTGTTACACCAGAAACAGCAATAACTATACCTGCCTCACCAAAAAAGCCCGACACCTTTACACGAGATGTAATATGAAACTTCTCAATCAGTTTAATGATAAATGGATTAAATTTATTGGCTTCGAATTTTCCTACTCGGTTGCTTGTAGGAAAGTTTTTTGACGGAATGACTTTTACATTGAGAGCACTATTATCTGTACAAGGGTGCTTCTCCCACGGTTTACCTAGTGAATCAAAAAACACTCTACCGCCATGGGGAGATTGATAGAAAAACACCGAAGCTCCACAGACTGGACAGTAAGCACTAGGATTCACATAACTAACAAACACTTTGCTCTGCTCGCGAATATTCCCAACACTTCTTTCTACCGTGTTACTCCGCTTATGACCTTCATTAGCTATGCCCCTGAATTTATAGCACCAGCCGCAAGTACAATCTGGGTAATGATTATGCCCACTCATCTATCTTTACCTACCCTTTAATCTGCCTACATTATCGATTTCTTAACTTAGCATCAGCTAGAACAACAAAAATATGTAAGCTGATTAGGATCACTGCACACGTTATGTAGTCGCTCTTAAACGTTTTGTATGTGTTAAATATGACCATATCTATATATGAAAAAATGCTGACTTTTCGATTCATAAACGCCAAGATCTAATCCGTTTAAATACCAACTAAACTTTGGCTTTTTAGGCATGGGATGTTCACTACCCTCATACATTTGGTTATGAAACTCAAAGTCGTTTAACTTACTATCAACTTGCTCAACTACATGAGAATACTGCTGTGTCATGGAATGCAAAAATATTGGATGTCCCGATGTCGTAATCGGATGCGACATATACGCAGAGCCAAGTGGTAAATCTGCTGAAATTATGTCGTCATGAATGCGCCACATTCTTTCTCTTTCTGGGGATAATTCAGGAGACCCCAACTCAAATACAGAGTGATCAAACAGCGCGACTGCCGTAAATTCTTCGCGCGTAACTTGCACGAACAAAACAATATTACCTTTGTTAGATTTGCCAGCTTCTAAGTGTAAGTGGTAAAAACCTTTTGTGTTTAAAATTTGGTCTTTATCCAGCCATGCATCGTTTTTCCTAAGAATGTATTCCTTAGGCGTATACCCTTTAGAAAGCACGTTATTTGAGAGGTGATCTGTTAAGTCTTGCCCTAAAGATGCTTTTGTTAAAATGTTAAACACATCTCTCTCACATTCCGCCCACCTTGAGTCCATGGTCAGATAGGGCTTTATCGATACTTTCCTCCTTCTCGTAGGTATTAATCGAGCTGCCCAGTTTAAATAATGAAATAGCACTGAACTCAGGCTTTGACTCTCTAACTCTTCCTTAACTTCTTTAATATTGGGGAAGTAAGGCATTGTTTTAATTAACTCGTTCTTGAATTTTCTTATTGTTTTAGATTCTTCCATGCACGAATGTCCTAAATAACACATAACACTTTATAGACGGATTTATTCCATAATTGCATTCCGTCCATGTTGCTGCTATTCATTATGAAACTCAATTAGCATCAATCGGTTATGTGAGTCGAAAGAGGATTTTGGGGTGGAACTATGGAAAGTTTCCGTATAAGTACCCAAAGTACGGGTTAGATGAATTAGGTCTACTGCAATGCTTGCCAGTCGGTAAATTCGTTAATGCTAACAAAGTTTAGGGCACTTTTGAGTTTGAAAGTGCCACCTGTAACGATTCTGGATAGAGGTACATTAGGTTTTTACTTAACTTAGCAACACATGAATCAACTATGGTATTGCTAGGCAATTTTTCCGTGTTTGATTATGACACAAACCTGAAAAGTGGTTAAAATTGCTCAAAGCACACATTTGTGTACTTTGAAACTGGGAATATTTCACTAAATTGCCTAAGCAGCTCAACCACATCAGTCGTTACATCGGTTATCCATTGTTCCCTAAATACTGGATTACCAAGCTTTGCTGTGTTTCCTTCACGGAAATTTTTAAAATTCATCTTATCGAAGCTGTATTTCCACGCTAACCACCATTCATCATCATCGTTAGCCCCGAGCAAAGCCTCAAGTTTATTTTTTAGGTCTGGTTCCTTGCTCAGTAATTCATCTCTAAACAAACCACGTTGGTTGTTCTTACAGACAGTAAATCCGTAGTAGAAACAATGGTCAACTTCTAAATACAGATGAATACTATACTCACCAAAGGTCAAAACTTTATACTGCAATCCATAATAGTTACTGCGCTTATAAGTTTGATAAAAATTCTGACAGACATCCATACTGATTTCTTCAAACTTGTAATTCACAAAGCTAAAGTCATAACCGACTCTTTCAAGAGACGATTGCAATTCAACCCATATCGTTTTTTGCAACTCAGCTTTGACGTCCGTGATTACCTCTTCAATTGTGAGCGCCTGTTTAAAATTATCGCCCTCCAAAAGTAAGTTTTTTATCTCCACCTTCTGATCCTCATTAAGTGTCTGCCCTGTGAGTTTTTCAATCAATTTTCGATACTGAATTATCGTTTCCCGAAGTGACGGGTAGTCATAAACCTCGCATGCGCAAGATGTTAACCATTGTTTGATATCTGTTTTATATGAGATGCAGTAAACTTCTTCACAACTGAGAGAACCGAGGCTTTTTCCTGAAGGGGTGTTGCCAAAAAGTGTAAGATAACAAAGGTGTTTTGTTTTTGAGCCGTGGTAATCACTTAGCGCATCTTTGTAACGCTGTAACTGTTTGGGCTGATCTTCAGCATAAATTTTATTCTCGATAACAATGACATCATGTTCACCAATAAGTAGTAGATCGACTCTGCCGTGCTTTCCCATATAGCACTCTATCTCTAGTGAGAACGGGCCTTTATATCGTAGATTTTCATCTTGTAATTGCTGTAAAAGAATCTGTTGAAACACCTCCCCTTGGTTATGAGATCCTTCAGGATTCAGCAGTTCACCAATAAAACGTGAATGCAAAGCTACTTCATCAGATTCATTACGCAAGATAGAAAAAATATTAAAGTCACTCTCTGTCACTTCCTGCAATTTTTCATACTTAAGATTGATTAAGGAAATTTCTTTTAACAGCTTATCTATCATTTAGTACCCTAGCCTTATGCATAAATTATTTCTCGTTATAATCGGCCATTTCAACCTTCATCGTAATTAAATAATTTCCAACTTAAACGCTTTTTCCAGCGCGAAACCATACTTATCTGCTCTTTTCTTGTCATAAGTAAAAGTATCGTAAACTAAGAGGCGCGATCTGCTGCTAAGTAATGACGCTAACACGTAAAGGGGCAGAAGTGTTTTAGAGTAGTCGCACTAAGGCACTCTTGTCCCTGAGCGCTAGAAACAGGCGCTCGCAAGAACCGAAATACTCCGACTAAGATACTCTGTCCCAATCAGAGTCAAACATTATACATTGCTGATTGAGACAGGCTTTCAATTATCCTTTGTAATACTCCGTGTGAGCACACTTCGGGCATGGTGGTAAAGTATCATCATGATCATCTAAGTCGACTCGTTGACCGCATTTCTTACAGGTATAACTACCTTTACCCGGTTTTTCTCCTGTTGTAGCCATCATTGCTCTCCATATATTTAATTAGACTTCGCAGTACGCTCAAGCTCTGCACCTGAACTAAAACAAATATACAACCAAGCGCACATAAGAAATGTGACTAAGTTCGTTTTTCAAACGTTTGTAGCAATAGAGCTAAGGCACCTTTGTCCCTAATAACTATGTTGTTCAGGAGGTTTGGCTACTATCGCAGCCAATAGACGGCTATTGATTACCCACCGAAGGAGCGCTCTTCCTTAGGCAGTATTCAACCGACGAATTAGATATCTACCAACTCGGCAATTTTCTCTGCTACAACTTCCATTGAATCCTCAGAAGTATCCAAACCTGTTCTGGATGCTAGCATGGGGCTGACATTTCGTAGGGCTTCATAAGATGTGTTATGTACAATTGGAATAAGTTGGTTGCCAGCTAATAGTGTTGAAAGTTCTTTGTCGGCGACACTCTCTTTTGGAAGCCGCTCCAACATCGCTGGAGTCACCAATACAAGTCCTATTCGAGAGTTGGCCAATCCCTTATCGATAGCGCGCATCATCGGCACACCAAGTCCAAGATCCTTTTCGCTAAACCAAACTTTAACACCTGCTGCTTCAAGTAAATCATGCAATTCTTTAGCTGCGTCTTTACGGTCGCCCCATGCATGGCACAAGAATACATCTCGAAGAGCTGGTTGTTGTGCTGCACGAGTTTCGACTGTTTCGCGTATCGGTGTAAGAGACTGAATTTGAGCGGATGTATAAGATACAGAAGAGCCTGATTTAGACCAACTTGGCTTTTTACTGCTACTTGTTCCGCTACTACTAATGCGAGATGGAGAGTAAGATGAGGTTGAGTATGAACTGTAACCTCCACTTCCATAACGACTATAGCGTCCACCACATGCCGGGCAATTAGCTGCGGCGGCCGCTGAACGATGTCCTCTTGATGGTGCTGTGCATCTAGCCAATTGTTTACCTCTCTATTCAAATGAGTATTAATGTAACCTTCGCAAGGTATTACGACCGAAAAAACACAACATATAGTGTGTCATCAGTCTCACAATGGAATATACGGGGTAACAAAAACCACATTCAAGATAAGGGGGCTTAAAGTTTTGTCTAGATATCAGATTAGTGAATCTTATCTCATTTATATGAAATTGATATTTATGAGCATTACAACCAACATATCGATTCAGCTATCGATAGCTTTTAAGGTCTAGTCACTATTTGCAAATATAAACAAAAGAAATTGAAAACTAACTCGCTTGATGGCTCACATCGCTTTTGTCCCAATGAGTGCTATCACCGTAGAGGTCAAGCACGTCTCTGGACATAAATGAGTTTATAAAAACCTTACATTAGCGATTCATGAATAACTACAGGTATGGCAATTTGTTTAACTTAGGGGCCAGTATTGATGGGGTAGCTCATCTCTAAAAGGCAATAATAATTTGCATAGTTGTTACTATGGATCTAAGGTGTACAATAATACCTAACGAGGCAGTATCCATGCGAATTTCTAGGGAAGCAGAGCAGTACATTCTACAATGTCAGTTAACGGCGTTAGAGGAACAAGAATACGAAAATGATGATCATGACAGTATTCAAGAGCCAGTGACCGTTAATAGCTTGAGAGAAGCAAAGCCTTTACTCGATAAGGGCATAACTGTCGTATTAAATGGGAAGCATTTGACAGCTAAAAACGGTCGTGTCTTTGCGGCTCCAGCTCATGTGATTAACCGAAGTGTAAAGCTTGGGTTTGAGGAAGCAGAATTAGTTAGTGGTGCCATGCGTGTGATGGAACATCATATAGCTCATGGTTCTGTTAAGCACATGTATCGCCTACTACAACAGGATGCTCAGAAAAGTTTTGATGACTTCAAGGAAGCCATTAAGCCACATACAAGTGCAGATGATACACAATATTTAATAGCAAAAGACTTGAACGAGATTGAAGCTAGAGCAAAAAACTTCCCGCTAATTACAGCAAAGCAAGCATCAGTACTGTTTGGAGAAGTAAGTGCTGCAAATCCTTCAAGATTGGTTGCTAAACTCAAAAAAGAAATGAAGCTACTCGGCTTTTATTTTGGAAATTCTCGTAATATCCAGATCCCAGCGTTTCAGTTCGACACTGAACGTCTTGGTGTGTACAAGCCAGTCGAAAGGTTGTGTCACATATTTGATGGGTTAAATGATTGGGGAGTGTATAAATGGTTAACAACTCACAATGATGATCTGGAGTGCACACCTGCTCAAGCTATAAGCCGACCCGAGCTTGAAGAAGATTTGCTATACCTAGCAGGTTTGTTTAAGTCTCAAAGCACATTGCGTGACTTAACCTTTGCTTCAGAAGAGCAAGACTATGAGTAAGGCGCCACCACTGCTGAAAATCGAACCTGGTCGTCATTTTTACCGTGCATTAAATAAGGTATATGACGACAATGGTGAGCGTGCTTACACAGCCATAGATCCGAATCCATTTCTACAAGTTAAGTTCACTAGTGATATTAGGGCTATCTACTCTGATGGTACGGTCACCGCTGGTCGCTTTTCGCCATTCCGCTCTAACGACAAAGCAGTCCCTGCTCTGTATATAGCACCAACTAGAGAAACGGCCTATTTTGAAACGGTACTACGACCACTTGCTACAGATTCAGTAGTAACGTTATCATCCAAAGAGTTTCAAAATCTCGCTGTGGCTACAATCTCTTTTAGAAAGGAGCTAACCTTTGCTGATTGTAGAGCTGCATATCTGAAAGGCGGGGCCGAAGCATTTTGGGATATTAGTTTTGATGATTTGTTTAACAAATCTCAGCTGAAATGCTTGGATATAGCAAGAACGCTAGCTAAGCACATTCATAATACCTACCCCAATGTAGATGGCTTAGTTTGGGATAGTGTTCAACAAGGAAATATTGTCCCAGTATACGTGATTTTTGGACCAAAGCGGGAGGGAGACATACATTTAGAAGTGGATGCTTTGGAGGATATCGCTACATGGAAGCCTTATTTACACCAAGCTGTACAGAATGACCACTTAACCATATCTTCAGATCTAGCATCGCTACTTTAAATGTTAGCGTGGCACTTTCGCGTTAAAAGTGCCACGGGTAAAAATTCAACCAGAGAAGCTTTTGGACAAAACCGTTTTAGCTAAACGCTACATGAACCAGATCCTTAAGCGACTCCAAGCCACAGCATGAATTACATCAATTTTCGTCGTCGGCAGATTTTAAGGTGGTTTCATGATAAATTTGGCAGAATTATTACGTCTCTTAACTATCCCCAACCTTTATGAATGACCAACTAACACCCATCAACAAAGACCACTTAAAAAAGCTTATTCGAGCAGAATTGGAACCGACATGGTTTGATAAACAATTACCTAACCCTGATATGTCTTGGGTGACGCCAGCGGTATTTGAAATATTGTTTACGGAGTTGATAACTCATACTCGCGGTAATCAGTCAAAGTCAGCAAGGATTTTAGGTATCAATAGAGGTAGTTTCAGCAAAAAATTAAACCTGATCACAATTCGTAAATTTGGATTGTATGAGAGCCAGTAAGTTCGTATCAAGCTTATTGGTAACCTGTTGAGGGCGCAGAACTTAATCAACAGTCGTTATCTCTCAAGAAGTCCATTGTGGCTTATCTTATTCTCGCTTCAAAATAACAGGCGGTAATATAGTCACATTTCAAAGTAACTATCGCTGCACTGATTATGAACGGTATTTTTTTCTTTGAGTCTTACATTTGTCTTGTGTATAGCATTGTTGCTATACGCACCTGTCTTGGTTTTAATTTACTGAATTAAGTACATTAAGCCTTTCCACTACGGCTCAATGTTATAGAAAGGGTCTTGATTTTTTTAATTGGAGAGGGTGATATTTATCTCCATAAATTAAAGAGTTAAACTATGTATAGCACCAGTGTTATACATAGTTTTTACGACCTTTATTAGCCCCAAGGTTGAGCTTTGCCATCGTTGTCCCCTCCCCCGTATATGTGGTCTACGAATTGATAGACATTTGAATTTTTTCTATTCATTTGTATCGTTTATAAAAACTATCAAGGGTATTGAATCAGGTTCAAAGTCCAATTGTTCAGGTGTAATACCAAGTGCATCAGAAATCTTTAATAAGACAGATCGCTTGTTAATCTTCTCTGAACAGTATTGACTGACTCTAGCTTGGGATACGTTTAACTTTTTAGCTAAGTCGCACTGAGAAATACCTAGGTAGTTCAGCCAAGCTTTTAAGGCCGAGTCTTTATCCTTTGAAAGTTCTCTAACTTTTAGGGGGATTTTTAAGCCTTCCTGTCGCTGTTGCATTGGTATAGCTCCAGAGATGAAAGCTATGTATAGCAGTGATGCTATACATAGCAACTATCTGATCATGTTTAGTTTTACTTGCTTTATAGCGTCCACTATATCCTCGTGACTTTGCTTCTTAAGTAAGTAAACGGCAGCGCGTACTAGTTTTGTATCGTTAATTTCTCTTTCGCTTCCAAGTTCAGTTATAACTAATTCTAGGTTGTTGGTTTTTATATCATTAGCAAGTTCGGTTATTCCAGTGCGTTCGTTGTTGGAAAATCGAATTGGTAGCGGATTGATTTTTGTTGTGGGTTTCGTCGCGAAAATATTACTCTTACTTTCTTGTTTAACCGGCTTCTCTGATTGGCTAATTTTCCGCTCCAGCATTTTTACTTGAGCTCGCTCTGCACCTGTCAGCTTCTTTTTTTGTTTTAACTCTGCGAGTAGCTGGACGTCTTTATTCATTGATGACCTCCTTTGCTAGCTCTTTATAGTAACGTGCAGCTACATGGCCACGGTTAATTACACTTGCCGGTTCATGCTCCATTTCTGCCTCCGTAAATAGGCTGCGATCCCAAATGGTGGTTTTTGCTGTGTTGTTTGGCCACCTTTCCGCTAAATACCCAGTACCGTAATCAAGAGCTTTTTTTGCTGTTTTACTTATCTTAGAAGGAATCACTAAAAACTTTATTTCATTTTCTTCCACGAATTTCACATCTTGGATGTGTTCAAGGAGTGTCTCTACGCCGTCAAGACTGTGCTCTTTATATTCAGTTGGGAATAGATATTCTGTAGCAGCCATTACAGCATTTAGTCCAAGAACAGAGGTTCCTGGGTTGGTGTCTATTAGTATGAAATCATAACAACCTTGAAGCTTTTCTAAATGCAGCTTTAATCGTTCCTCTCGACGTGTAAGCGAAATCATGTCCATATCAAGCTTCGTCATTATATCGCCCCGGCGCCCAGGGATGATATGTAGGTGCTCTTGTGCTTCCCCATTAATGATTGCAGGGTAAATTGATTTTTTAATATCGAATTTTCGATCAAGAAGTGCATCGCCAATGTAATATTCTGAATCTTCACATCCGTAAAATTTTGTACTATCGCCTTGACCGTCGAAATCTAAGATAAGGACACGTTGTCCTTGTTGGCTGAGTTCATAGCCGAGGTTTACGGTTGTTGTTGTTTTTGTTACTCCCCCTTTTCGGCAGCCGATCATTATGATTCTAGTTGAATTATCTTTGAGTGTTGTCATGTTTAAACCCTATGTATAGCAGTGATGCTATACGTATTATATGTGAGTGTTTTTTTTATGTATAGCAAAAGTGCTATACACACTTCAATTATGTCTAAAACTATGTATAGCATCAATGCTATACATGGTTTGTTGTTTGTTTTTTTTTTTATAACAAGGGTTTAAGTTTTTTATTGGGGTTTAGTGTAATAAGTTGACAGTTTGATTGAGTGGTGTGGCTGGAAATTTGCTTAATGCGACTCTTAATTTAAACTTAAATATTGATTTACTGGTTTTATGTACAGTACTATATAGACATGTTGATATTAGAAAGTTTGGTTTCTGCCTCGATCACTGGTTTTGAAAACCCTACACTTACGTTTCGTAAGCAAGCCCTTAACTTGACTCAGATGTTTGTCCATGCTCCTTCATCTATGTTTTTGATTGAGAGCACGACTGAGTATGTATGTTCTGGAATTGCTATCGGTGATTGGCTACTCATTGATGCCTCACGACAGCCACTAGTGAACGATATTGTTTTAGTTGAGCAGTTTGATGAACGATATTGTGTGAGTTGGTCTCAGCTTTGTTCACACATGAAGCATACCTGCCATGGTCAGAATGATCTCTTAGTGATAGGGGTGGTCACAGTATCTATCCATCACTTTCGTAAACCTATTTCATTGCCTGCACACAACAGTCTAATAGATATTGATCTGCACTCTCTACTCATTGATGTTGAGCACTCTACTTTGATTTGTAAGGCGGACGGCGAATCTATGAGGCCCTACATATTCCACCATGATTTAATGCTATTGGAGCGTCATTTAAAGCCTGAAGATGACGATGTTTGTATTCTGGCACTTAATCATGATCTAGTTTGCAAGCGTGTTCATTTAAGTTCTAGATTACTATCGTCAGACAATCCCGCCTATCCAGATTACCGCGTGACTGAAGCCGATTACTTAAGATTGCACGGCGTTGTTCGTTACAGCTTTCGATTACATAGGGATGTTCTATGTACGGACTCATAGACGGCACAAGATTCTATAGCGAAAGTACTTCAATCTATAAACCGGAACAAAAGTCGTTACCAGTACTAGTGACAGCAGGTCAGGGGATTAGCATTGCAGCTAATCGGGCTTGTTCTACGTTAGGTATCCAGAAATTTCGACCCATTTGGGAGAATATTGATTTACTGAGGCTGCACCAGGGCCGAGTTTATAAAGCCAATTTTAATACCTTCAGTCATATATCAGATCGCTTTATGACGAGTGTTGAGCAAGCAATGCAAGGATCGAGTTCTTTTCGCTATTCTGTCGATGAATTGTTTATCTCACTAACACACCTACACAGCATTAATGTTTGTCTCGATGATTTTATATTGGAGTTGCGACAGCGGGTTTATAGAGAAACCGGTGTACCTGTTGGGGCTGGCGTTGGTTCTACATTGACTCTAGCAAAAGTAGCGAGCTGGGCTGGTAAAAACCAACCAGGTTTTAAAGGGCAGTGCTGCCTTATTCATCAGAAACAGATTGACTCAATATTAAGTAAGATGCCTGTCGGAAAGGTATGGAATATTGGTGGTGCCTATCAACGTCACTTAAAAAATGAAGGGATATCGACAGCGTTAGAGCTTAAACGTTGTGATCCTAAAACTTATCAAAAGCGTTACTCTATCAATATAGCCAATGTGATTTCTGAGCTTAACGGTGTCAGTGTCTTAAGCTACTCCGATATACGAGAGAAAAAGAAGCAGATTTGGTCTACATCAAGTTATCGGGACCGACTACGAGAAACGGATATGCTATTTGGAGAAATAGCACATCACTGCGCTGAAGTGATGACTAAGGTGAGGTCTCAAAAAAGTGAAGTCAAGACGCTATCTGTTTTTATTAGTACAGGAAAATACGATAAGTGTTTGCCTTATTACAGACGTATAGACATTAACTTAAATACTGGGTTGACGGATACGGGGCAAGCTTTAAGTCAAGTTCGAACTGTTTTCGAGAGCCTAGCCCCAAAAGATATAACGGCACAACCTATATATAAGGTTGCGGTTGGAGCTGTTGAGCTTCTTGATGGTGAAAAAAAACAGTTTGACCTCTTTGAGGAAGCTAGCTCTAACAAGTTAGAGCTTAATAGAGCGCTTGATACCATTAATGCCCGTTTTGGAAAAGGGACGCTGACCTTTGGCTCTCAAAAGCGAGGTTACAGTGAGCAAGATGGTAGTATCGAATTTGAAAGATTAGAAAATTATTATACCCATTCTAGTGACTTACTGACGGTTAAATGTATTTAAAGAATCTTCATTCTTAGTTTCTTATCTCTTCGTGTATTGCTCCTTAGTTTGGGACTAGGAGGGAATACTGGTTAGGTATCATTATCTTGGACGTTACCCTTCGGGCAAGGCTTTTCGCTTGTATCTTTCATCTATGGCCTAAGAGTGGCATCCCCCTGGTGAGTCACTGCGTGCCGCCCCAAAATGTGCCTCTCTACAGTCCCTATCTAAAAGGATATCGCTGCAATCCTGAACGCCTGCGCCTCGTCATTCTTCCTCGTTGCCGCTTGTAGTGCCTCCTCACTCCTTTCACTGACATCCATTAAGTTCGAGTAAGGGCTTGTTGCCTTATGTGCCGATTTTCCTTTCGACTCGCATCATTTTATGGGGCTCGCAGGCTGTTGACCCTCCTCAATCAGAACCTTCTCTGCAAGGGTAAATGAACGCTTCGCGCCCCTGCAGAGAAGAACCATGTTTGAGGTGTGGACAGCCAAGCGGCTCCATAAAAGTGATACTCAAACAGAAAGGAAACTCCTCATGGCACAACAACATACAACCCCAACTCTCTCTAAATCGAATTTCAGCGACCAGCGTTTCGCCGCTGGCCACGAAAGCTCACCAAAAAATGATATCTCTTTACTGCGTATTCCTCAGCGTACAGAGGGAGAAGAGCACGGCTTTTCTCTTACGCCGTGTAGCGATATTACCTTAGCTGAACTCAAAATCGCGGGATTTACTCTGCGTGATTCTAAGTTCTACCCATCCACTCTGGCTGAGGTTGAGAAGAGTATCTTACATCACTTTAAAATAGGGGACTTAACTGACAATTTTATTGTGAAGGATGTATCAACCCCTTCGAGAGCCCTCTTTTCGTTTCACCGTTGCCCGTTTTAATTACTGGGATATTTTTGTATTAACGTCAGGAGTAAGTCATGAAATATCTCTCCCACTATGTTCAAGACAAACAAACGCTAGCATTTAATGAAGCAGGGGCATTTTTTGCCTTTTCCACTAAACAGTTCGATGAAGCAAAAAAAGAGGGCGTGAAATATGCGTCGTTAGGTATGGGTTTAATTTGCCCTGTTGATAATGCAAAGCAATTAATGACCCGTTTAGATTCTATTGCTCAAGAAGGGATCGCCGAAGACATCGAAGAGAATGGTAAAAAAGCGATCATTCGCCGTGAGCTATTCAATCACGAGTGTTTTTATACCAATGACATTTGTGATTGTGTCGAAAGTCTCGAAGGGTATGGTATTTCTTACGATGAAGTGTATAAGGTATTTAATCACATTCGTAAAACGGAAGACGTTTCTTAAACGCTAAAAGTAAAGCGCCTTGATATTTGCTGTATCAAATATCAAGGCAAATTCAATTTAAATACAGGGGTAAATAAAATGAACATTAAAAATCTTACATCAGGTAACGAAGAAATAAAAGAAAAAAATTATGTTTGTACGGCTGTGCCGTTTGATCTTGGCCAAGTCGTTTGTACACAAGGCATTGCTGAACTGCTAAATAACAATATTGGTGTGAATTTACCGATTTACTTACATCGTCACCAAAATGGTGATTGGGGAAATGTCTGTGTTGAAGATAAACTTACCAATGATGAAGCCACCAAGATAGGCGAGCGGGTTTTATCCAGTTACACCATTTGTAATGAACAAGTCTGGATAATTACCAAGCGTGATCGTAGTTGCACTACGATTTTGCTCCCGAATGAATATTGATGACGTCAATTCACGCGATATAATGGAGTTCCTTTGGACTCCATTTTTTAGTTTATGAAAAAATCAATCTTATTATTGTCGGTATTTCCAAGTGTTGGGTATTCGTTTTGTTTTGATGAAGCAGGACAACATTATAATGTTGCTCCAGCTTTGCTGCGAGCGATAGCACAAGTTGAAAGCAGTCTTGATCCTAATGCTTATAACGAAAACAAAAATAAAAAAGGTCAAGTAACCAGTCGTGACTTTGGACTCATGCAAATTAACTCTATTTGGTTTCCTCGATTGGCTGAATTTAATGTCAATAAAGCCAATATTTATGAACCTTGTTTTAATGTTTCATTAGGTGCGTGGGTATTAAGTTCTAACTTTGCGAGTCATGGTTATTATTGGAACAGTGTCGGCGCTTATAATGCGGGTTTTTCCAAACGCACCGAGAACACCAGAAAAATATACATCCAAAAAGTCCAATCGGTTTATTTTAAGATGAACGTTCAATAAAAGGATTTGCACCATAATGGTGCGAGGTCTTTAGCTTTTCCTCTCGCTTTCTTCCTTCAATTTCCAGATCCCCCGCATC
>NZ_JBGOOI010000088.1:0-15285 GCF_041439605.1 Vibrio sp. 1F169
CGGAAGGATCCTTCAACCGATCACTTTGGCTTTAACTGATCGGCATTACCGCCTAAATGACGGTCTTTTTCTAGCAAGAAGCTGTGGAGGGAGTCTCATCTATAGCTCTTAATTTCTTCGTATCTCGTTGCCGGATCTCGAATCTGCTTTAATCCTTCATCTGCTCTTTAGTCTGCTTCTCAATCGCCTTCACCATGCCTTTAAAGATAAACAGGTGAGCTGGCATCATCGCGAACCAATACAGTAAGCCTAAAAAGCCTTTTGGATGCCACCAAGCCGAGATGTTCAGTTCACGTGAATCACCGTGGTCAGAGACGGTAATCTCGAGTCGCCCCAACCCCGGGCCTTTCATGCCGAAAAGCAGAGATAAAAACTGGTTTTCTTCACAACGAATGACTTTCCACGAATCGATTTTATCACCGACTTTTAGGGTCGGTCCTTCAGGCATTTGTCTAACCGGCACACCACCGCCAAAGAGAAGATCTAACCATTCGCGTGTGCGCCATAGAGCATTAGCAAAGAAGTAACCTTGCTTCGGACTTCCTATTTGCTGAGCAACGTGCCAGAGGGAATCTAAGGATGCGCTTGAGGTGATACTTGCCCCTGTTTTCTTCGGGTAATAGCCATACCCAGCTTGCCAGCGCTTGAAGGCGGTTTTGTCAAAGCCCCAAACATTACTTTTTACGAAGTTGCCTTCAGAATGAATCGCTTGCTCAACCATGCTGTCGAATGAGATAAGTTTCTGAGGGTACTTTTCTCTAATGATGGTCGAACTGGCAATAAAGTCATGCTTTAAGCCCGCGAGAAGCGCTCTGCCTATGTTGGACGGAACAGAAGTCACCACGCCTAGCCAATAAGACGCAATTTGCGGTGTGAGTAGCGATGTCGCCCACAGCCTGAGTGGACGATCGGCTGTTTTGGCAATGTGAGCAAATTGATTTCGATAAGAGACAATATCTGGCCCGCCAACCTCGAAAGTTTGGCTTTCGCTAGGCGTGTCTTGTGCGAGTTTTAGTAGATAGTGGTTCAGGTTCTGCAAGGCAATAGGGTTGGCTTTAGAGTCGACCCATTTTGGCGCAATCATAATAGGCAAGTTGTACACGAAGTCTCGCATGATCTCGAACGCCGCAGAGCCGGGGCCAATGATCACGCCTGCTTGAAGTTCGGTCACCGGTACTGGTCCTTTACGAAGCAGTTGTCCGGTTTGTTTTCTCGCTTGAAGATGCTCTGAATCACCCGTTTGTGGCTGAAGCGAACTGAGGTAGATGACGTGTTGGTTTTTTGGCCCAAGAGCCGAAACAAAGTTACGAGCCAAGTTGAGTTCGTAATCAATGAAATCATGGCCTTCAGCCATTCCATGTACAAGAAAGAAAATAAGGTCAAAGTCAGGGACGAGCGCTTGTGTCGCAGCTTGATCTGCGAGATCAAGGTATTCAAGTGACAAGTTGTCGTGAGGCTCTGTTCGTGCTTTTAAATAGTCGATATGCCTTGCTGCAGCTGTGACTTGATAGCCTTGCTCAAGCAGGAGAGGGAGGAGCTGCGAACCAACATATCCAGAAGCGCCTAAAACCAGTACTTTCTTCATTGTTACTCCATTTATATCTGTGGTTAAAAACCGAACATTGATATAATAGCGCGATATTTATCTTTATTCATCAATACGTTCCGTTTAGGTATCTCTATGTTGCTCTCTTCAATTATTCATCACACTCGAGGTGATTTTGTTCGTAGGCTTATTGCGATTGCTTTGCCTATTGCTTTGCAGAGCATTATGTTTTCAAGCCGAGGCTTAGTCGATGTGTTGATGTTAGGTCAGCTTGGGGAAGCAGACATTGCGGCAGTGGGGGTTGCGAGCCGTGCAATGTTTGTCACGACCATTATGCTGGTGGGTGTCACCACGGGTGGTGCGTTATTGACTGCGCAATATTGGGGAGCAGGTAACAAGCAAGGCGTCAGAGAAAGTACGGCGTTGACTTGGCTGGTTTCAACACTGTTTGCATTACTAACTATTGTTTTCTTCGTTTCATTTCCCGCACAAATCATGGGTGTGACGACTGACTCCCAAGAAGTGATCAACCTTGGTGTTGAATATATTGTTATCACCTCGTTTAGCATGCTAGCTGTATCGTGCGTTAGCAGTATGGCTGTAGGTTTGAGAGCGATGCACAAACCCGGGCTAAGCACCTTCTTCAGCGGTATCGGTATCCTGTCTAACGTGTTCTTAAACTGGGTGCTGATCTTCGGTAACTTAGGCTTTCCTGCACTTGGAATCAAAGGCGCAGCGATTGCGACAGTGTTGAGTGGTGCAATCGAAGTGGCGACCTTGTTTGGCTATCTTTATTGTTCAAAGCATCTCTTGGCTTTCAAGTTATGCGATATAAAAGCAGCAGCTTCGATTGAAAAAGTGGTTCGCTTCTTAAAGTTATCGCTGCCGACGACGTTTAACTTTTTGGCGTGGGCAGGTGGCTTATTTGCTTACCACGCGATCATGGGGCAATCGGGCGTTCAAGGACTGGCAGCACTGTCAGTGATGACGCCGGTTGAATCTATCTCACTGAGTTTACTGATTGGCCTTTCGAATGCGGCAGCCGTTCTGGTGGGTAATCAACTTGGCGCAAAGAATAATGAAGCGGTTTATTACCAAGCGTTAGGCTTAACGATTTTGTGTTTCTTGACCAGTATCGTGGTCGCGATTTTTCTTTACTTCGTACAAACGCCAATACTGAATGCTTTTAGTGCACTGACGGAAGAAACCAGAGCCCTCTCAGAAAAGTTCATTCTAATTTTAAGCGTGGGTATTGTTATCCGATCGGTACCGCTGACTGTCATTGTTGGTGTGTTGAGAGCGGGCGGTGATGTGAAGTTCTGCCTTTATCAAGACCTGATTGCCCAATGGGTGATCGGTATTCCGCTCGCCGCGATTGCTGCTATCTATCTGAAGTTTCCACCTGAGTGGATATATCTACTTTTCCTCACTGAAGAAGTACTTAAGTGGGGTGGGTCGCTCTATCGCATGAAAACAAGAAAATGGATTAAAAACTTGATAGGAAATTGAAGTAGAGCGCATCAACCCCATCACTTTATCGTTGGTGTGTGATCTATCTTTCAAAATACTTCCTCCTAACAGGGAATTAGTGTAGATTCTCATTCCAAATTCTAACTAATGTGAGCTGTTTAATGTTAAAGCTGTCAGACCTGTGTAAAGGCTATGTCGATGGGGGGGAGTTTCACCCTGTTTTGCAAGGTGCTGAATTAACATTAAACCAAGGTGATCAGCTGGCATTAATGGGAGAAAGTGGCTCTGGTAAGAGTACTTTGCTGAATCTTATCGCGGGTTTAGACCTCGCCGATTCAGGCGAAATCGCTTTCCCTCACTTCGATATGCACGACTCGACCGAGCGTGACCGCACCGCTTATCGTAGAAACAACATCGGTCATATCTTCCAGCAATTCAACTTGCTACCAACGCTTAACATTGCCGACAACATCCGTTTTTGCCGCCAGTTAAAAGGTTTACCTGAAGATAAGGGGCTCTGGAGACAGATTCTTTCTGCTTTAGACCTGATGCCTTTGCTTGGTCGTTACCCTGAAGAAGCGTCTGGTGGCCAGCAACAACGTGCTGCGATTGCTCGTGCCTTGTATATGGAACCGAAAATTTTGTTGGCCGATGAACCAACGGGAAGCCTTGATGAGCGCAATGCGGAAGCGGTGATGCGTTTGCTGACCTCTTTGGCCCGCCAATTAGAATGTACATTATTGCTGGTGACACACAGTGAGAAAGTTGCATTGCATATGGATGGCAGAATTCGCCTACAAGGAGGGCAACTGCATGTTATGGCCCGTAGTTAAAGCGCTACTTGGTCACTATCGACGTTACCCACTTCAGATTATCTTGGTATGGCTTGGTTTAACCCTAGGCGTATCACTTTTGGTTGGTGTTACCGCTATCAACCAACACGCCAAGCAAAGTTATACGCATGGCGAAAAACTCTTTTCGAATCCTCTTCCTTACCGTATTCGACCAAAACATAACGCGAATAAAATCCCGCAAGGTTTTTACATTCAGCTTCGTCGTGAAGGCTTTCAGCAGTGTTCTCCTTTTGACCACCATAGTATCACTGATGAAAATGGTGCAAACTTTATGCTTATTGGCATAGACCCTGTTTCTATGCTTCAGCTTCAGCCTGGTGCTGCCCTAAAAGAACTCACCACGTTAGATCTCATGAAACCACCATATCCGATCCTAGTGAGTGATGATCTTGCTGAACATATGGAATGGAAGGATGGGGACTACATTCCACTGATGGATGGTTCAGAGCTAGGTCCTGTGGTAGTTGACCAAAATAACCTGATTAATGGTACAAGGTTGATTGCGGATATATCTTTGCTCCGAATGCTTAAACGCAGTGCAGGGCTTTCCGTGATTGCGTGTTCAGACATGTCTCCTGAGAAGTTTGAACGTCTTAAAAACATGTTGCCCAATGGTTTGACAATCTCTCGCAGCTCTAAAGCTGAGCTTGAGTCATTGACTAGCGCTTTTCACTTAAATCTAAAAGCGATGGGCATGCTGTCGTTTGTCGTTGGCTTGTTTATTTTCTACCAAGCGATGTCGCTGTCTTTCATTCAGCGACAACCACTCGTCGGAATCTTGAGACAAACAGGTGTGTCTGGTTGGCAACTGACTAAAGCGCTTTGCTTAGAGTTATTGTTATTGGTTTTACTGAGCTGGATCTGCGGCAATGTATTCGGTGTCATGTTGGCAAACCAACTGTTACCTGCCGTTTCTTCGAGTTTAGGTGATCTTTACGATGCGAATGTGGGCTTAACCCTTAGCTGGAGTTGGCGTTGGAGTGGTTATAGCTTATTAATGGCGTTGCTTGGTGCATTCCTAGCGTGTGCATGGCCATTGGTTCGTTTGCTGAGGTCGCAACCGATTCGTTTGTCATCTCGTTTATCTTTGATGCGTTTTGCTGGCACTGAGTTTACTTGGCAAGCATTGATTGGTTGTGGTTTCTTGGTTGCAGCTGTCGCTGTGTATCAAGCCCCACAAACGCAAGAATCTGGTTTTGCGATTATTGCCCTGATGCTCGTCAGTGTGGCTTTGTTTACGCCTTTCTTGATGTGGAAGCTGTTCAACAGTTTGTCTTATTCACTGCGTTGGGTTCGTGCTCGCTGGTTCTTTGCGGATGCCGCTTCAAGCATGAGTTATCGTGGTGTGGCGACAATGGCGTTCATGCTAGCGTTAACAGCGAATATTGGTGTAGAAACCATGGTGGGTAGCTTTAGGGATACCACCGATAAATGGCTAACACAGCGTTTGGCTGCAGACCTTTACATTTACCCAACCAACAACGCCGCTGCACGTATGAGTAATTGGCTGTCAGAACAGCCTGAAGTCGATTCAGTTTGGTGGCGTTGGGAGAAAGATGTCGCTTCCCCTGTCGGAAGTACCCAGGTGGTCAGTACTGGTCCTTCTGAAGGCGAATTAGAAGCGCTGACGATCAAGTTAGGTATTCCGAATTACTGGTACCACCTGCATCATTCGAAAGGTGTGTTGATCAGTGAATCGATGTCTCTCAAGTTAGGGATTCGCCCAGGCGACTATATAGACCTTTATGACAGTCTTGGCTCTGGTTGGCAGGTTGTTGGTGTTTATTACGATTATGGCAACCCTTACCATCAAGTCATGATGTCACATCGAAACTGGCTATCTGGGTTTGCTGGACGCGGAAATGTCGGTCTAGGCGTCATACTCAAAGATGATGTCAATTCCGTAGGACTTCGAAGTCGATTGGAAAGCGTATTCAGGCTTGGATCTGAGCGTATTTTTGATAATAACAATATTCACAGTCAGGCGATGAGAGTGTTTGATAGAACATTCGCGATAGCTGATACATTGGGTAACATCACTTTGGTCATCGCGGTCTTCGGCATCTTTTTCGCGACGGTTGCGGGTGAAGTGTCTCGACAAAGGCATATTTCATTGCAACGTTGCTTAGGGGTCTCGGCAAAAGAGCTGATTTTTACAGGCAGCTTGCAGTTGTTTGTGTTCGGACTTATTTCTTCCTTGATTGCTATCCCGCTCGGATTGGCGTTAGCCAGCTTGATCGTCGATATTGTCATTAAGCAGTCTTTTGGGTGGTCACTCGAATTACAAGTGATTCCTTGGGACTATTTGCAGACATTTGCGTGGGCTATGGCAGCATTAATGTTAGCTGGTGCATTGCCAGTGATGAGAATGATTCGGAACACACCGATGAAATCACTGAGGGATGCGCTTTAATATGCTTCAACGAAATGGCTCAAAAAAACTCAGACACCGATTTGTTTCTGCTCTATTACTGATTGGTTTCTTTGGCACTATTTTAGGTGTCTGGGCTTACTATTCCTATTTTGTCGATGTTGGCGATAAGGGCGAGAATGAGGTTAATTCAGTACTTGTCAGTGAGCACTTCAATGTGTTTGAACCTGTATTGCCAGACCGAGGCGTTTCGTTGCCTCGTGATTTCCAGTTCCACCCAGAATTCCAGCATGAGTGGTGGCATTATTTTGCGTCTCTAAAAGGGGATGATGGGAAAAAGTACTCGGTACAGTGGAGCTTCTTTCGTATAGCAACTGACGAGAGAGAAACTCGGGGGTGGCAAAGCCCACAGGCTTATATTTCAAATGTTGTGATTTCATCTGAATCTAAGGTTTGGAAAGAGCAGCGTTTGGCGCGTGGCGGCATTGGACAGGCGGGTATGACCAGTCATCCATTTAGAATTTGGATTGATAACTGGAACTGGCGTGCTCTGGGTAACACACCGTTTCCAGGTCGCCTTCAAGTACAAACCGATACGTTTGGCCTTGAACTCGACACTATTGCGAAAGGGCCATACGTGCTCAACGGCGATAACGGCTATCAGAAAAAGCACGACTTATTGCCTGTCGCGTCTTATAACTTCAGCGCTCCGTTTTTATCTTTGAGTGGGGTTTTGAATCTCGACGGTGTAACGAAAGAAGTCGAAGGTACTGCGTGGGTGCATAAAGAGTGGGGCAGTGGTTTACTCGGAGTCGGTCAGCAAGGCTGGGATTGGTTCGTGTTTAATCTCGATGACGGTACTGCACTGAGCATTAACCGCTATCGCCACAATCAACAATTGCCTTATGTTTTTGGAACATTAGCAACTCGTTCTGGCAAAGTGTATCAGCTAACGGACTCCGACATTTCTATCAAGCCATTACAGAATACGACGCTAATGAATGGCAGAAGAATGCCGCTCCAATGGATTATTAACGTGCCACAACACGATATCAATCTCACTACGCGTATCAAACGTAGGGATATGTGGCTGCCTTTTGTCATACCCTATTGGGAAGGGCCAATTATGGCGAGCGGAAGCCATGAAGCAACAGGCTTTATGCAGTTAACTGGCTACTAAAAAACACCTAAGGCTATCATTTGATAGCCTTTTTTTATGTTTGATATTCCGACAACCCTCGAATTATTTGTGCATACAGCCTTGGTGAACTCATCTATACTTAATTCATGGTGCATAACAACATTATGGAATATACGACGTATTGTTTAGTATTTGTAGGAAAAACCGAAGTTAAACATCCGAAGAAGTGATTATCTATCGATAGAGCTTGGATATAAACTCGTGGTTATTCTTTGTTATTCGTTTATTTAAATAATAAATATAAGGGCGAAATCATGACCGACGTCATCCGTGACTTCTTTAAATTGGAATCTGCTGGCGGCATCATACTAGTCATCGCTGCGGCGATCGCAATGTTTGTAGCAAACTCACCATTGAACGAAATGTACCAAGGGGTACTGCACAGCTATGTTCTTGGTATGTCTGTATCACACTGGATTAACGATGGCTTAATGGCTGTCTTCTTCCTTCTAATTGGCTTAGAAGTTAAGCGCGAACTGTTAGAAGGCGCATTAAAGTCTAAAGAGACAGCAATCTTCCCAGCTATCGCAGCGGTGGGTGGTATGCTAGCTCCTGCACTTATTTACGTGCTATTCAATTCAAGTAACCCTGAAGCGCTTCAAGGTTGGGCTATCCCAGCGGCAACTGATATCGCTTTCGCATTGGGCATCATGGCTCTTCTTGGTAACCGTGTACCGGTAAGCTTGAAGGTATTCCTACTAGCGTTGGCAATTATCGATGATCTAGGGGTTGTTGTTATCATTGCACTGTTCTACTCAGGTGATCTATCGACGCTTGCACTAACGGTTGGCTTCATTGCAACTGGTGTGCTGTTCATGCTAAACAACAAGCATGTAACTAAGCTGAGTGTTTACCTTATTGTTGGTGCAATTCTGTGGTTCGCAGTATTGAAGTCAGGTGTTCACGCAACATTGGCTGGTGTAGTCATTGGTTTTGCTATCCCACTGAAAGGCAATAAAGGAGAGCGTTCTCCGCTGAAACATCTAGAACATGCTCTGCACCCATACGTCGCTTTTGCAATTTTGCCAATCTTCGCATTTGCAAACGCAGGTATCTCACTAGAAGGCATCTCAATTTCAAACCTTACAGGCATGCTACCTCTTGGTATTGCTATGGGTCTATTGGTTGGTAAGCCTCTGGGTATCTTCCTATTCAGCTGGGGTGCTGTGAAAACGGGCATCGCTAAGCTTCCTGAAGGTGTGAACTTCATGAACATCTTCGCGGTATCTGTGTTGTGTGGTATTGGCTTTACGATGTCTATCTTTATTTCATCGCTAGCATTTGGTCCAACGAACGCAGATTTTGATACGCTTGCTCGATTAGGTATCCTGATGGGCTCAACGACCGCAGCTATCTTAGGTTACTTCCTGCTAAGTATTTCTCTACCGAAAACTAAGCATCAAGAAGTAAAGCTATAATTGGTAGGTAAAAGCATAATCGGTAGTAGGTTCGCTTAAGAGGGAGCCTACTCACTGAGTAACAAGTCAATTTCTGAGTAGCAAGAAGAGTCACAGAATCACCTTTACGATTCATGTGACGACAAAGAACAAAAAGCCGTGATGGGTAACCCTATCACGGCTTTATTGATCTTGAAGCTAAGCTGTATTTGTAAGCGAATTTACCTTACATCTTGCGCTTTCAGTGATGATGTCACGTTACTTTTCTAGTGTGGTAAAAATGGTCCACTCTTCAACGATCTGCTCACTTAACCCAACTACGGTCGCGGTTACCTTACGATTCAGTGCGTGTGAAGTAGGATCGTCACCATCGTTTTCTAAGCGTTCTTCACCATAGCCAACAATTCTCACGCGCTCTGGTTCTATACCATTCGAAAGTAACTCATCTTGTACATTGTTTGCTCGTTTCTTTGACAAGTCTAAGTTGTATTCGTTGGAGCCCACTTTACTGGCGTAACCTTGGATTTCAATTGAAGCGCTTTTGTAGTTTTCAAGAAACTCTGCCATGGTGCTAATTTGGCTAGAAAATATTGGGTTTACTTCAAATGAGTCATGAGCAAAGAGTATTTTCAGCTGTCGTACTTCTTCTGCTCGAATTGTTTCACCACAGCCATCATTGTCGACTTGTGATGTTTCTGGTGTACCAGGGCAGGTATCTCGCGCGTTTACTACACCATCTTTATCATCGTCTTGTAGATCGGCAATTTGTTCAGCTTCGGGCGTCTCGATGTAGGTTTCTCGTTGCTGATTGGAGCAGGCAAATAAAGTCATCGTTAATACGGGAAGTAATAAGTAAGTTATTTTCATCATTAATACTCCACGGCCGTTGTCCACTCTTCCGGTATATCAACCAGCAGAGCATTCAATAAAGAACCTGTAGCGTTCATCACTCGGTATTTAGCGTACTGCTCCGAGTAATGGGCATCCAGATAATCTTTGCGGGCTTCAAACAGTTCGTTCTCAGTATTGAGCAGGTCAAGCAGAGTACGTTTACCTATTCGGTATTGTTTTTCATAGGCGATAACGGTTTCTGAAGCTGAATCAACATGGTCGGATAAAAAGTTTTTCTGTTGCAGTGTGAGATCTAAGGCGCTCCATGAGAGACGAAGTCCTTCTTCGACTTGGCGATAAGCACGATCTCTAAGATCTTTCGCCTTATTGAGTTGGTAAGCAGAAGCTTCTGAATTGGCGCTGTCTGCACCACCGTTATATAAGTTATACCGCATTCTCAACATTGCGAGCGTCTCTTGACTTGAACCTTCATCGCCTCCTGCATCATCACGCCATGACTGAGACGCTTCGATAGAGAATGTAGGATAGTTTACGCCTTTGGACTGTTTATATTGAAAATGTGCTGCGTCGACATCTGCCGCCGCTATTTTAATTACAGGGTGTTTATCTAAAGCGTCAACTAGGGCATCTGACAATGACAGTGGAATCCAAGATATGTCGGCCCTTGGGTAAATCAGACCTAGCGGTTCTTGTCCTACAACTCTTCTAAATTGGGTATGTGTGTCGATCAAATTATTCTGGGCGGCTAATAAGTTACCATGAGCTTTTGCAATCCTAGCTTCTACTTGCGAAACGTCTGCGGTAGAACCTATGCCTGAACTCGCTCGTTTTTTTATGTCTTTATAGATTTTCTTGTGTATCGCAAGGTTACTTTCTGACAGCGCCAGTACCTCAGTCGCTTTTACTGCGTCGAGATATATTTGTGTTACCTCCAGTGCTTTGTCTTCGGCATCGGCTATCAATTGCAAACGAACTGATTCGGCTTCTGCAGCAGTACGGTCAATATCGTTCAGAGTCGAAGAACCATCCCACAGCAGTTGAGTGAGGGAAATCGTTGCTTCCTTTCTTGTTAGATCCGTGTCTGGACCGTTATTTGGTGCAGGGTTTATACCTTCATAACCAATACCGGCATCAAGGTCGATACTCGGCCTGTATGCCCCACCAGAGGCGTCATTACGCTTTTTCACGCTCACATATTCGTTAAAGATGCTTTTTATCTCTGGATTCGTTGCCAGGGTAATAGCCACAGACTGTTCCAGAGTTTGAGCGGCGAGTGGTGCTGCAGCAACTAAGCAACACATTATGGATAATTTAAACAATTTCAAAGTAGCTCTCCTTCTACTTTCAATGCCTCATCCGTTTCCCAACCTACGTTTACCGTTGAATTGAGTGAATGGTATTAAACGAAGCTTAGGACATTTGCAAAAAAATGCGAAGTTTGTTGGTTTTTTTTTGAATGTAAGTCGCTATTGCCATTGACTAATTTAAAAAGCATCGCATTTCCATGTCTTTAGTGAGTTGATTATCAATAATGCCACTACTAAATTTATTGTAGGAAATAGCCACAGCGCAGAGTGGGATTGGATCCGCGTTTGGTGTGTTCTGGGCAGAAGTGGGAATATGGATATGGGAAATATCAACCTAAGTATACTAGGTCTTGCGAACGGCGTTATAGTGCTCGACGCTCAAGGCCAAGTTAGACGTTTGCCTCCGGGCGAGCAACCAGCTGCTAGCGACGTCATTGTCACTGTCGAAACAACTGAAGAGAGCGTGCCAAACGTTTCTGCACGGTTTGTCGATGACCAAGGTCAGCAAAACGTGATAGACACTGATGATGCGATCGCTCAAGTTCAACGTGCTATTGAAGAAGGGTTTGATCCAACAGAATTGGGTGAAGAGTTTGATGCCGCAGCAGGTGAGCAAGGCTCAAGTCTAACCAACAGCGGTAGGATTGAACGTACAGGGGCTGAAACTCTGGCTTCAACAAACTTTGAAACTGACGGACTTGAATCTCAAGGGCTGTCCGAAACTCAAAGTATTGCTCTTTTCGATATCATTGCTCTTGCGCTTGTTTCAGGTGAAACCAACGTTATTGAGTTTGAACAGGATGAGCCTATTGAAACCGGGGGCGCTTTAACCATTGACGATCCGGACGTTACCTTTATCGCCAAAGATGCGGAAGGCGAAAATGGGTTCGGGTCTTTTGTCGTTAATGAGGATGGCTCGTGGACATTCGTGGCTAACAGTCCATTTGATGAACTTGCTGATGGCGAGCAAATTCAAGATACGACGACAGTGCAAACCTCCGACGGTGGCGAACAAGTCATCACCGTCACCATCATTGGTACTGATGATGCGGCAGTCGCTACCGATGACTCGGGCAGTGTGACTGAGGACATTGATGTAGATGAGATCACCAATCAATTAGTGACGTCTGGTCAGATCGTAATTACAGATGTAGACAGCGACACTCCTACCTATTCAGCTGACGGTGAGTTTAACCTCGTAGGTTCAACAAACGAATCACAGCTAGGCGTATTGAGCATCGACCCTGATGGTGCTTGGACTTACGTAGTTAACAACGACGATGTTCAGTACTTGGATGACGATGAATTCGTTACTGAGGTTTATACCGTGACAGCCAGTGACGGTACCACTAGCGAAGTGACTATCACTATTAACGGTGCCGATGATCCATCTGACATAACCGTTGGTGAAGGTGATTCAGACACAGGAGAAGTGACTGAGGATGTGGATGTTGATCAAGAGAGCAACAACTTAGCGACGTCAGGGACGCTAACCATCACCGATGTCGACGATAACGACGTCGCTGCTTTCGAACCAAACGGTGTGTTTAACCCAGAAGGTTCGACCAATGATACCGCTCTGGGTTTTTTGACCATTACCGATGGTAGTGAATGGACTTACGTCGTCAACAACGATGATGTGCAATACCTTGACGACGATGAGTTTGTCACCGAGGTTTACACGGTTACTGCAATAGACGGAACCACGAGCGAAGTGACCATTACTATTAACGGTGCCGATGATCCGTCCGAGATTACCGTAGGAGAAGGTGACTCAGACATGGGTGAGGTGACGGAAGATGTCGATGTTGACCCGGAGAGTAACGACTTGATGGCGACGGGAACACTGACGATTACCGATGTTGATGCTAATGATGTGGCGGCTTTTCAACCTAACGGAACGTTTAATCCTGAAGGTTCGACCAATGATACTGCGTTGGGTATGTTGACCATTACCGACGATGGCGAATGGACTTACGTCGTAGACAACGACGATGTGCAATATCTCGATGACGATGAATTTGTCACCGAGGTTTACACGGTGACTGCGATTGACGGAACCACAAGTGAAGTAACTATCACCATCAATGGTGCTGATGATCCATCCGAAATTACTGTCGGAGAAGGTGACTCAGACATGGGTGAGGTGACGGAAGATGTCGATGTTGACCCGGAGAGTAACGACTTGATGGCGACGGGAACACTGACGATTACCGATGTTGATGCTAACGATGTCGCGGCTTTTCAACCTAACGGAACGTTTAATCCTGAAGGTTCGACCAATGATATTGCGTTGGGTATGTTGACCATTACCGACGATGGCGAATGGACTTACGTCGTCGACAACGATGATGTGCAGTATCTCGATGATGATGAGTTTGTCAACGAGGTTTACACGGTTACTGCGATTGACGGAACCACAAGTGAAGTGACCATCACCATCAACGGTGCCGATGACCCATCTGAGATTACGGTTGGGGAAGGTGACTCTGACGTGGGAGAAGTGACAGAGGACGTCGATGTCAATGAAGATACCAACGAACTCTCGGTGTCTGGTACTTTAACGGTTACTGACGTCGACACCAGTGACATGCCTGCATTTAAACCTAATGGCGTGTTTACCCCTGTTGGATCTACTTATGCACTTGCACTAGGAATGTTAACGATTACTCCTGAAGGGGCATGGAGTTATGTCGTTGATAACGATGCGGTTCAATACTTGAACGATGACGACACGGTTATTGAGCGATATGTCGTCACCGCCATCGATGGTGTAGAGCATGTTATCGAGATAACAATCAATGGTGTCAATGACGCACCTGAAGCGACCAGCTTTACGGTCGTTAATGATGAGGACGCGATTATACCTATTCTCTTCGATTCTGAAGATGGCGGCATGCCAGATTACATCTCAGATATAGAAGATGATCATGACGACATTCCACTTAATATTCGGATAGAAAGTTTGCCAACCAACGGCAGCCTTTTGTATACCGATGAAAATGGTGTCACGAGAGAAATTGTGCAGTCTGACGTCGACAACGGTGTGTTGTTTGTCCCAAACAATATCAGCTTCGTTGCCGGGCCTGGAGAAATGTTTGAAATGGGCTTCAGTGGTGACCCTGACGATATGCCAGAGCTCGTTGATGGTTTCTATAATTGGGGCGTCGCGGTGTCGCCAACCGAGAGACTTATTACCCTAGATAACGGCAATACGATTACGGTTACGATTGAAGACAACAATAATAAGCCTTTGAAACAGTATCAAGGTGAACAGTCTCATGTCGGTTTTGGTATTGGTGATACCGATGGTAGAGGTATGAACAAACAGGAGACCTTAGTCCTCGATTTTACAAATAATCCATTAGGGGTTGTTGATTTTGGTCTAGATGGTTTGGGTGGTTCATTTAACACCAATAGTAATGTTTATGTTGAAGTACTCTATACCTTTGCTGATGGTACAACGCATACAGAGCAGTATCAGAAAGACCCCGGAGACACCGGAAACAGCCAAATACTTTATGATTTCAGTTATTCATCACCAGATAATCCGATCGTTGGAATGGAGTTGTCATCGACAGGGGGCAGTTGGGAGTTACGCTATGTCCAAGGTAACGAGGCGGTAACTGAAGACCCGCAGTTTGATTATGTCGCGGTCGACTCTAATGGCGCAGAAAGCACGGTAGAGACGGTCACCATAGATATCGAAGAACCGCAGCAATATAACGTTATTAGTGCAGCGAGTAATGAACCTTTGTATGCCGAGTCAGGCAACGATCTGCTGATTGGAGATAGCGGAGACAACATCTTCACTTGGCTAGACTCTACGCTCGACAATGGGACCGATATCATTAAAGACTTTGAGCTTTATACGGAGGGCGCCGGTGATCTGATTGACCTCAATGATCTACTTGAAGACCCACAAGATGAAACTCAAATGGCCGAGCTGCTTGGCATGATTGAAGTGTCTGTTGATGTAGACGATATCGCACTATCGATTCCAATCAATGGCGGCAGTGATACTCAAACCATAGTGGTTGAAGGTATTGCAACGGAAATGGGAGCTTCGGTTGATCTCGGCAATGATCTTTCGGTGCTAGCCGAGTTAATCAAAAATGATGCTGCCTAGTAGGATCGTGAAATGCTTTGAACTTTAATGTAATGAAAGCCTCCGGTTTCGAGGGCTTTTTTGTGTCTACTATTAACCTAAAAAAAACACCGTGATCTTAGATAAAAAAAAGGTTCATCGCGGATTAGCGGGAACTCAAAACAAAAACGGTAGTAAGT
>NZ_JBGOOI010000089.1:0-14408 GCF_041439605.1 Vibrio sp. 1F169
GTGTCCCGTCCTGAAATGTGTTTACACATTGAGGACGAATTATGACTACTTCAAAGCGGAAGATTACTCGTTGGTTAAACATCGGTGTTTGGCGTTAAGGCAAAAAAAAGCAGAGCTTAATCGCTCTGCTTTGATCTCTAAATGAATATGCTTTGGGAATAGTACAATCAGTTCGCTTATTTAGCGACGTTACCTGCCACGTTTAGCGCATCCCATGTACGTGAAAAAGGCGGGGCATAACAGAAATCCATGTAGCCTAGTTGTTGAGTAGTCATCTTGGCTGTGATCGCTACGGCCAGTGCATTGATGCGGCCAACGGCTCCTTTCTTACCTACTATCTCACCACCTAGCAGGACCTTCGTTTCTGGGTGATAAACCAGCTTTACCTTGATGTCTTCTTGACCAGGGTAGTAATCGGTTTGGTTCTTATCTGAAATGGTCGATACTTTCACATCCAAGTTATGTTCTTTCGCTAGAAGTTCATTTACGCCAGTACACGCCAGCTCGTAATCGAGTACTTTCAAACAAGACGAACCTAAGAAGCCTGACATATAGGTATCTTTACCTGCTAGCTTGTCAGCCATCATACGCGCTTGCTTATTGGCTGTTGTTGCTAGAGGAACATAAACGGGTTTGCCTAGTGCCATATGATGGACAACGGCACAGTCACCTACTGCGTGGATGTAAGCATCTTCAGTGGCACCATATTCATTCACCAACAACGCGCCATTTTGAGCCTTTGGTAATTCGAATGCTTCCGTGTTTGGTTTGAAGCCGAGTGACAGGATCACGATATCAGCTTCTACATTGCCATTATCGGTTTCTACGATGTAACCACCTTGCTCGGCATCGCGAATCGCAGACACGCTGCAACCTGTTTTAAGGTCAGCGCCGGATTCTCGAATTGCACCTTCGACAACTTCAATGATCTCTGGGCTGAACTGACGGCTCATGATGTGTTGTTCACGTTCGATAATCGTCACGTGCTTATCTAAGCCATGTGCCGCATCAAAGACTTCCAGCCCGATAAAGCCTGCACCGATGACACACACGCGTTGTTTGTTATCGTCTTTAAGCGCTTCTTTGACTGCTAAGCCATCTTCCATACTTGTTAGTGTGTATACGTGTTCTGGATTGAATTCACCGAATGGTGGAACGATTGGTCGTGCACCTGTTGCAATGACCAACATATCGTAATCGATGACGCTTTCTTCATTTTGGTGACGCACCGTAATTTGCTTTTCAGTGCGGTCGAACGACACCATTTCTGTGTCTACACGAACATCTAAACCTGATTTGATGGCTTGTTCTGGTGTACGGGAGATCATCCGTTCGGTGTCATCAAACATGCCGCCTGCAAAGTAAGGTAGGCCACAGGCTCCGAAAGAGATGTAGCTACGCTTATCTAAAACGATGACTTCGTCTGATGGTTGATTACGTTTGTATTTTGCTGCGAAACTCATACCCGCGGCGCTACCGCCTATAACAACAACTTTCATATTTACTACCTAAATAACCTGAACTCAGGAAAAACAGAAGAGCACTCACGTGGAGTGCTCTTAATTAAGTTTGAGAATTATACTGCTGCTTCTTTTGATACTGTCGCTGTAACGCCAGCGTCGTATTGTTCAGTATCCAGTGAGCCATTCTTCTTCGCTGTAAGAACGCCTGACAACATAGAGCCAGAGATGTTCAGCGCGGTACGAGCCATGTCAATTAGCGCTTCGATAGACACTAGAATCGCGACTACTGTGATGTCTAGACCCATGATGGTCAGTACCGCTACTGCTGCGAACGTTGCACCGCCACCAACACCCGCGATACCGAATGAAGCAATTGCGATAACAGCGATCAGTTGTAGGATAAAGCTCAAGTCTACAGGCATGCCCATGACCTGTGCCGCCATGATTGCTAGCATTGCTGGGTAGATACCGGCACAACCGTTTTGACCGATACTGGTACCGAATGTCGCTGACATGTTTGCTGTTTCTTCGTCTACACCTAGGCGCTGAGTTTGTGTTTCAACGTTTAGTGGAATAGCTGCCATGCTTGAACGAGACCCGAAACCGAACACGAGTACTGGCCAGATTTTCTTCATGAACTTGGCAGGAGAAAGGCCGAACATTGACACCATCACGAAGTGGATGCCGAACATAACGCCAATTGCTACGTAGCTTGCTAGAAGGAAGCGGCCCATTTCTGCTAGTGCGAACAGGTCGTTGGTCATCATGAACGTAGTCATCAGAGCGAATACACCGTAAGGCGTTAGCTTCAGAATTTCACGTACCATTGAAAGCACCACTTCTTTTGCAGAGTTGATGAAATCAACGAAGTTTTGCACTTTCTCTGGCTTACGGTTTTTCACTTGAAGGATGCAGTAACCAAGGAACATACCGAACAGTACAGTTGATAACGTAGAAGTACGTTGAGACCCCGTTAGCATGTCAAAGATGTTGGTTGGAATGATAGACAGAGCCATACCAGACAGACCACTACTCGCCATTGCATCTTGTGTTGCTACCAGTGAATCACCGCGAGCTTCAATCGCGCTGTTTGTGCCGATTGTGCTTACTAGCGCGTTCGCATCGATACCAAATAGGTAAATACTTGCGATACCAACGGCTGCTGAGATTGCACAAGTGAAAAGTAGAATACCGATGATTTTTGGTGCGATTCGAGATAGCGCACCACCGCCTTCGACGTTCATGATCGAAGAGATCATCGCCACGAATACCAGTGGGATAACGAGCATTTGTAGAAGTTTGATGTAGCCTTTACCGAATACGGAAATCAGTTCAGCAAAGCCAGATGTCGCAACGTTGCCGACACCGAAAACAAGTTGAATTGCGCCACCGAACAACAAGCCAGCAGCAAGCGCACTCAGTACGCGGAAGTTAAAACTTTTCTTTTGCTTTTTGAAGTTCGACAGCAGTGCGTAGAACCCAAAGAACAGTACGCTTAATGCGATAAATGAAACGCTCATGAGAATCTCCTATGATACCCATTAATACCTAAATCGGTTATTTTTTGTATGCGATGGCTTCAACTTCAACCAGTGCGTCTTTTGGTAGTCGTGCTGCTTCAACACAAGAGCGAGCAGGTGCATTCTCAGTCCCAAACACCTCGGTATACACTTCATTAAAGGCAACGAAGTTCTCCATGTCTGATAGGAAGCAGGTAGTCTTCAATACTGTGTCTAAGCCAGCCCCGCTTACTTCTAAAACAGCCTTCAAATTCTCAAGAGATTGACGAGCCTGCTCTTTGATGCCGCCCTCGACAAACTTCATGGTTTCTGGAACGAGAGGTAATTGGCCTGATGTATAAACCATGTCGCCGTAAGACGTACCTTGTGAGTAAGGGCCGATAGCTGCAGGTGCTTGTTCAGTGGCAATGATCTGTTTCACGATGTAACTCCTAAATTATTGGTTTTATTCTGATTTAAATTCACGGATAAACTTGTAAACCGCCTGACGGCTGATCCCAAGCTGCTCTGATACTTGTGTAGTCGTCTCTTTTAGCTCAAATACGCCGTTATCAAATAAGCAACGGATGATGGCTTTATTACGACCTTTGAAGGAAACCGACTCGTCTTGGTCAACCTCGTTAATGGCTGAACTCAATGCTTGTTGAATGACGTCGTTTGCATTGTTGCTGAATGTCTCGCTTACAATTGTTTGCGGCACATTGCACTGCGGCATCAACGTTTTGACGATTTCTGGGAATGGGAAAGATAAGTTCATGTTGATACACAGCATGCCGATAGGTTTTTGCTGTGGACCAGCCAGCACACAGGTGGTTGATTTCAGTAGGGACCCATCTGCTGCGTTGGTGAAATAGCTCTTCGGAGAAACTTCGCCAGTTTTCTCGAACGTGCTCCACATGCGTAAACCTAAATCGGTGATCGGTGAACCAATTTCACGACCCGTATGATGACCATTGACGATCTTCACGACTGAGTTTTCTAAGCTTTCAAATGAATGGATGACCACTTCGCAGTAAGGACCAATCAAATCGGCGATAGTGTCTGCTAAGCGGAAGTAATTGCTTAAGCATTCTCTGTCTTCATCGGTGAATCGAACTTGTTTTACATTCATGATTTCGGTTTACATTTTTGAACTCAATGACTGGAATCTACTCCTTTGGTGGTACTCCAACAAGATGCGGTAAACTTCTGTAAACCTGAAGTGAACGTTCAAAACATCAACAAATCGTAAGGTTTAGACCTATATCACGAGCGGAATTTGAACAAGATCACTAAAGATAGCCAAATGAGGTTTAATTTCTTAAACCGCATCAAGGTTTACATATTTAAAACCAAAGGTTGCATTTTTGAACCCTTTGATGATCTAGGACAAGTTATAAGGAAAGGCAAAAAGTCGGATTGATTGGTATTGTAAATGCATGGCAATCAAGAATTTACCTTGCGAATGTGGTGGTGAGTAAAGATAGGTGGTTAATTGAAAATGAGGTTGTATTAGAGAGTTAAATTCACAAAAAACAGCTTTTTAATAGGATGCAAGCTAGGATTTAGATCCTAAAAAAGCAGCTGAAGTTGCTGCTTTATTTATTTTGGAGTGTTCTGTTTGATTATTCGCTTGGCAGTTTAAGCTCGACTTGCTTTAGCGCGCGCTGATACATGAACCATGCACAGGTGCCGGCAAGCACATTACCTGCCATTGCGCCCCAGAATAGGCCTTCAATACCCGCAAGCTGAGAGCCAACCCACAAGCAAGGTAAGAAGAAGGCGAACAGGCGCAGCGCTGAAATCGTCAAGGCGGCGTAGGACTTGCCCAGAGCGTTAGATACGGAAACCATTAGCATACAAATTCCCAATGGCCCTAAGCTGATAGGCACGATCAGTAGGTGATAGTTCAAAATCGTTGAGACTTCTTTTTCACTGGTCATTAGGCTTGCCAGTCCGCCTGAGAATAACCAAGTCACCAGTGCAATCACCAATTGGAAACCCAATACGAACATCACCGCAATCTTAACGAGCTTGCGTATGTTACCTAGGTTGTTTTCTCCCAACATGCGGCCAATCATCGGAGGCATCGACATCGTTAGTGCTAGCACAGCGACAATCGAGAAGAATTCAAAACGTGAACCTAGCGCCCAAGCTGCAACGGCAGCGGTGCCATAGCCAGCAAGCAGTTTAGTCGCAAACATGGATGAAACGGGTGGCAGCAATTGACTGATCATCGCAGGCCCCATGATGTTACCAATGGAGCGAACACTCTTGCTGATGTCGAGGTCGTGCCAGTCGAAGGTCATCCAATGCTTCTTGGTGACCTTTGGTGCAACGATAAAGATACCCGCACCGAACGCCAAGATGGTCGCAATGGCGGCTCCATTGATGCCCATGTCGAGTGTAAAGATGAAAATCGGGTCCAATATCAAGTTGATGATACTGGTCGCGATCATCATTGAACCGGGCAGCATGGTATTACCATTGGCACGACACACACTGTAGAAAAAGTAGAGCAGTGCACCTGTCCAAGAGCTGGCTAGCCAATAGATCCAATAAGAATCAATGATCGGTAATACTGTCGGTGGCGCATCCAACAATTGTAAAATTGGCCCTCGCAGCAGATAGATGATGACGGAGAAAAGCGCGACACTCACGCTGCCCATCGCAATCACTAATCCACCAAGCTGCTTAGCGTAGCGCGTTTCATTCGCGCCAATGGCTCTCGCGATTACCGCGGTTGTCGCGATACCTAACCCGACCTGAATACCGATGATGATCATCTGTATTGGAAGCGTGAAACCTTGAACAGCGAGCGGCAGTACGCCCAGTTGGCCAATAAAAGCACTGTCGACAAGCTGGAAGCTCATTAGAGAAAGCACCCCAAACAGCATTGGCCACGTCATTGTATAGAGTTGTCGGCCAAGAGAAGGCGAGGGAGTTGCGGTAGTAGAATTCATAACGCTCTTATCGGTCTTGAAGTTAGGTTTGTATTGGTGACAAACCTCTCAATGAAGAATTGTGTAAAGGATAACGTAAGGTCAGCGCGATACCAATGTTTGTTATGCTACGCAGGTTATCTTTGTTGGCTTTCGGTGAACAAAAAAGCCAGTCGCGATGACTGGCTTTGTTATATCTACTTTCTGTTGTATCTACTTGTTGGCGATAAGCGTTACTTATTCGCAACGTTACCCAGTTTCAACCAAGTATCGATAACCGTATCTGGGTTCAACGAAACAGAGCTGATGCCTTGTTCCATCAACCATTCAGCTAGGTCGTCATGGTCAGATGGGCCTTGGCCACAAATGCCCACGTATTTACCGGCTTTCGCCGCTGCATCGATTGCCATTTTCAGCATCGCTTTCACCGCTGGGTTACGCTCGTCGAATAAGTGCGCAACGTCACCTGAATCTCGGTCTAGGCCAAGTGTCAGCTGTGTCATGTCGTTTGAACCGATAGAGAAGCCATCGAAGTACTTCAAGAATTCCTCAGCCAAAATCGCATTGGATGGTAGCTCACACATCATGATGACTTTCAGACCTTGGTCGCCACGACGAAGGTTAAATTTAGCCAGAATGTCGATAACCGATGCTGCTTCACTAGGAGTGCGCACGAATGGAATCATGATTTCAACGTTCTTCAGTCCCATCTCGTTACGTACACGTTTTAGCGCTTGAGTTTCAAGCTCGAAACAGTCTTCAAATACTGGAGATATGTAACGAGATGCACCACGGAAGCCTAGCATTGGGTTCTCTTCATGTGGTTCAAATGTTTTACCGCCAACAAGGTTGCTGTATTCGTTCGACTTGAAGTCAGACATACGTACGATCACACGCTTAGGCCAGAATGCAGAAGCGATAGTCGCGATGCCTTCTGTTAGCTTGCTTACGTAGAAATCGATAGGATCTTTGTAGCCACGAATACGCTGGTTGATTTCAGCTTTGATCTCATCCGTTTGCTCATCGAAGTTCAACAGAGCTTTAGGGTGAATACCAATCATCTTGTTGATGATGAATTCAAGACGAGCAAGTCCAACACCTTCGTTCGGGATTTGAGCGAAGTCGAAGGCACGATCTGGGTTACCCACGTTCATCATTACTTTAGTTGGCAGCATTGGTAGCTCATCAACCTCAGAACGTTTGATTTCAAAGTCGAGTTCGCCGTTGTAAACGTAGCCTGTTTCGCCTTCTGAACATGACACTGTTACGGTGTCGCCATCATTCAGGCTGCTTGTCGCTGTACCACAGCCAACGATTGCTGGAATACCTAGCTCACGAGCGATGATTGCTGCGTGACAAGTACGGCCACCACGGTTAGTCACAATCGCAGACGCTTTCTTCATCACAGGTTCCCAGTCTGGGTCTGTCATGTCTGTTACCAGTACGTCGCCTTCTTGAACCAGTGACATTTGGTCTAGAGAGTCAACTAAGCGAACAGGGCCAGAGCCGATACGCTGACCGATAGCTCGGCCTTCAACCAAGACATCAGCCTTGTTGTTTAGCTCGTAACGCTCGATAACGTTTTGGTCGCTCTGAGAACATACGGTTTCAGGACGCGCTTGAACGATGTAAAGCTTGCCGTCGATGCCATCTTTCGCCCACTCAATGTCCATCGGACGTTGGTAGTGCTTCTCGATGATCATTGCTTGTTTTGCTAATTCTTTGATCTCTTCATCGTTCAATGAGAACTCGTTACGCTCTTGAGTATCTGTGTCGATGATATCAACTTGCTTGCCGATCTCTTGGTTGGTTGAGTAGATCATCTTGATCAACTTAGAACCAAACGTCTTTTTGACAACTGGGTAGTGGCCTGCTTCTAGCATTGGCTTATGAACGTAGAACTCATCTGGGTTCACCGCGCCTTGCACGACCATTTCGCCTAGTCCCCAAGAAGAGGTGATGAATACCACTTGGTCGAAGCCTGATTCAGTATCAAGCGTGAACATCACACCTGAAGAAGCTTTGTCTGAGCGAACCATGCGCTGGATGCCCGCAGACAATGAAATGCCACGGTGATCAAAGCCTTGGTGTACTCGGTAAGAGATGGCGCGGTCGTTAAACAGTGAAGCGAACACGTGTTTCGTTGCTTCGATAACCGCATCGATACCTTTCACGTTAAGGAAGGTTTCTTGTTGGCCTGCAAAAGAAGCATCTGGAAGGTCTTCAGCTGTTGCCGATGAGCGAACCGCAACAGACAATTCTTCGTTGCCTTCAATCAGTTCGCGGTAGTTATCACGGATATCTTGCTCTAGTGATTCTGGGAAGGGTGCGTCTAGAACCCATTGTCGAATCGTTGCACCTGTCTTACGCAGTGCGTCAACATCTTCAACATCAAGTTCATCAAGGAGTTGGTGTATGCGCTCATCAAGACCTTTGTAGTCAAGAAAGTTGTTAAACGCATAAGAGGTGGTAGCAAAACCATTAGGTACTGATACGCCAGCGTTGGCTAGGTTAGAAACCATCTCACCAAGTGAAGCATTCTTACCGCCGACTTTGTCGACATCTTCCATGGAAAGGCCGTTGAACCATAGGGTGTTATTTTGCATTTATTTCTCCAGAAACATAGCAAGCATTGTAGGGATTTAAAGGCAAACGATTACGTATCAGTTTAAAAAAATGTAAATTATTTTCTAAAGCTGTGGGGGACGTAATAGTCAGCAGGGTTTCGTTATATATATTATGGTTCCCATCCTACTCAAAATAATTTTAAACATTAAATAAAAAATGCAAATTGATATCCAAAGTCGTGATGTATTCTATGTTTCTGATGGAACGGCCATAACATGTGAGACTTTAGGGCATGTTGTTCTAGGTCAATTCCCATTCGAAGCTAATGAAAAAACCTTCCCGTTTGTCGAAAGTGAAGACAAACTTTCTGATTTATTGAAAGAGATCGAGATTTCATATCGAGCAACAGGCCATGAACCTTTGGTCTTTTTCTCGATTGTGATACCGGAGATAAAACTGAAGCTGTTAGATGCGCCTGCGCATTGTTATGACGTGTTAGAGAGTATCGTGCAGAAAGTGCAAGATGATACGAAAATGGCGCCTAAGCCGAAGCTGCAGCGTTCTCGTAGCGTCAATAAAGACTCGGATAAATACTTCGACCGTATTGCTGCTATCGAATACACGTTAGCGCACGACGACGGCATTACTTTAAAAGGCTTGGAAGAGGCAGACATTATCTTGTTGGGAGTCTCTCGCAGCGGTAAAACGCCAACGAGCTTGTACATGGCAATGCAGTTTGGTTTACGCGTCGCAAACTATCCGTTTATCCATGATGATATTGCTCGCTTAAGGTTGCTACCGGAATTTGAGATATATCGTCATAAGCTGTTTGGTTTGACGATTGATGCGGAAAGGCTGACCGAGATCCGTGAAAATCGATTAGCAGGCAGTGAGTACGCAAGTGACTCTCAATGTTTGTATGAGCTGCAAACGGTAGAAGGTTTGTTCAGACGTGAAGCCATTCCATACATCAACACCTCGTCACTGTCTGTTGAAGAGATTTCGACACGAATCATGGAACGTACAGGTTTGCGACGCCGACTTCTTTGATCTTTCGTTTGTGATCTAGCGATCTTGCTGCTTTATTCGAGGTGGCAATTTCATCAGCGTCCCTGAAAATAACAACCTATTTCTGATAAAGCCGTAAACGTAAAACCCAAGTTAAGTGTATTTTAATAAAAAGCCCCGGCCATAAGGCTGGGGCTAATAATCAAATATTACTGTTCAACCGACTTAACCAAAAAATGATCTATAGTTAAGTTCTCACCTGGTTCAATCAATTTAAACTCTACTTTCACTAAATCGCCTTTTGCTTTAAATGCGTTTAGAGTAAGTTTCAAAGCCTGATCAGTTGCGTCTACATTGTGAGCCACTTGTCGGCCATCAATAAATACATCAAAAGGCTTTTGCCCTTTTTCTATTACTGCTTCAATTGTGTAGCTATCGCTCTCTGTCGCATAGAATGCGCTTTGAATACTTCCATCATTTAGCCATTTTGTTTCATTGAAATCAACGTTGCTGGCGCGCCAGTAAGAATAAAATGCATGCAAGTTATCAATATCGTTTTGTGTTTCCGGCGTCCATTTGATAGCGTCAAAATCAATTGGCTCGGCATAGCTAAAGCCATGCTCTTTCATCGTCTTGTGAATGAATGGTAAACGCACGATCACATCATCAAACGTATCAGTCCAGCCGCCGATTTCACTGGTGCTATACTGCAAACCAATCTCACCGATTAAGTAAAGTTCACCGTCTTTTTCAATGGTGATGCCTGAACCTGAATCACCATGAATAGTAAGCCAGTTTAAGTCCGTCTTTTCTAATGTACGGAAATCATATGAATATTCAGCAAGCCAGCGATCTTCATATTCACTGTGCATTACCTGTTTAGTTCCGCCGTTTCTGTGGTTGTAATTGCCGTAACCAATTTGATTAACCTGGTAAACTTTCGAGTAATCAAACATCCCCTCTTTAGGTAGTTTTGCTGGCTCGATTTCTGTGATCGGCGTATCTAGTCGAACAAGGGCGAAATCACCAAAACCGCGATCATTTTTATACGGGAAATTGTATTCTCCAAATTGACCCGCCGGATTAGTGCTCGCAACCTTGTGCGTTATCTGCTGATAAACGCCGTTTTCGTCTTTCTCGTATGAATAACAGGTCACAGTGTTTTGATACCCGTCAGATTTCGAGCCGCTTACATGGCTTGCAGTGATGACCCAAAACGGGTCAATTAGCGTTGCTGAACCTGCATTCATCTTACAAGCAAAATCAAACTTTGTTTGCAATGCAAATTCTTTGTGTTGTTGAACTGATCGATCAAGCCGGGTCAAACCAGCGTTTGCAGAAAATGAGGCTAAAACCGCTGTTGCAACTAATAGCTTTTTCATTATTTCACCTCACTTAAATTGATTGCTTCTAGCGCATGGTAAGGGTCGTTATCTTTCCAGCTGAATTGATCGTTCTTTGCTTTATATGTGATTGTTAGCTCATCTGTTGTCGTATTAGTTGAAAACTCGACACTGTTCTTTGTCGTTGATATGTGCGATGGGTAGTAGTTTGTAATGGTTACACAGTCATTTTTCAAACATGCTGTGAACTCTGACATAGCAAGCCAGTTATGTGTATACAGATCTAGCTTGAATTCTCCAGCTTTGCCGGGCTTTACGGTAAACTCAAAGCCACCTCCATGCTTGACGAGAATGGCATGATTTGATTCGCCCAGAAAATCTCTAGAGCTGCCACTGTTCCATAAGTATTCATTGCCGTGAGCTGGTTTTTGAGCTTGGAATTCAAACTCACCAAATGTTTTTACATCGCTAATAAGGTTTGTTTTTGGCTTTGATTGTGAACGGTTTTCACCGTACCAAAAAGCCCAATCTATGCCGTTTAAATCAACGGTATCAACATATCTAAATTCACTATCATTCTCTGTTTTGTATCCGTGAAATTTTGATGTGACTAAAAGCGTTTCGCTTTGTTCTGTAGAAATATTGGAAAGTGTTTCTGTTTCTGATGCAATTGATCCGGCGGAAATCAAAGCAAGTGATAAAAGTTTAAGCCTCATTGTTAGTTCCTTTTATATAAAGTCACTGAACTATATGTGGTAATTATGAGACAAATGTAAGCGGTTTGTAAGTGTCTATTTTTATTGAATAAAGGTCAAAAAGAGCGCCATGATGTCGTGATGGGAATTTGACGTTCTATATATCTAAGACAATTTTGATTCATCCCATTCAAACCGTTTCTCAGCTTCTTGAGTTCTGATTCATGCTACTTTCCAATTTTCTGCTTGGGCATTGTCCGCTTTATTTAGGACGGGTCAGAAATCAATTTGAAACATAAATAAAAACCGAAGCACTAGGCTTCGGTTTTTAGTCTATTTAAGCAGCCCGACACCAAGCTCCTTGCTTTTGCGTTCCATCCAGTGATCAAGTTCCGGTGGCCATTCAATACTTGGTTCGACACAGAAACCGCGAAGCATTGAGAAATAAAGAGCTTGATCAATCAAAGGTAGCGATGATTCACCATTCTCTAGCTCCAATAGAAGCTCTGCATCTTTCAGCAATGGGTTAATCAGTTGAACGTATTGTGGGGTCTTTTCTAAGAGCTCTTCAAAATTAAAGCCTTCGGTCTCTTTACTAACACGCCAAGCTTCTTTTGCTCCAGCCGAACGATATTCAGCCAAGTCGAGGTTCCACCAACGTGGGCGTCCGATCTGTTGAGTAAGAGGGAAAGATCGGCTTTGGAAAAGAGTAGCCTGCTCTGAAGGTTCACGTTGCTCATCATTTGATTTCAAATCCATGAAATAAGCAATGATGTCTAGGCTTTCGGCCATAATAGAACCATCGTCTTTCTGTAAGACGGGCACCATTTTTTTACCGATCAGATCGATAAGGGTTTGGGCATCATCATAATCCACAGAAACAAGTTCGATGTTCAAGCCGAGAGATTGAGCAATGTAGGCAACTCTTGCACAGAAAGGGCAGTGGTCGTAAATGTAAAGCTTCATAGCTTCCCTCATTCATGGTCATTACAAGCATAAGATAATGCTAATGTACCAGAAACTCTTACGAATACTAAGCACAATAAATGCCAAGTTCCAGTAAACGCTTAGCACTAATAAACAGCATGCACTACCAGACAATAAGTATTTAGTGTAGATACTCTTTACTGAATTCTATTGTCCGTTGGATTGGACTTTATGGTAATGAGTAAATTAGTGGGGAAGCTGGTGGGTAAATCACGGGCACAAAAAAGGCTCTGGCTGCTCACTCTAATGCAGAAGAATGAAGTCAGCCAAAGCCTCAATTTTGTTACCTTTAGCAGAGTGACGACTAAAAGAGCGGAGCGGTTAACTATGCTTTTTTAAGGTCTTTTGCAGGGTAAGTAAGCGTCATTATTGCGCCTTCTACTGTTGTAACATGAACGTAGCCACCACCAGCACTTAGGCCAATTACTACCATTTCACCTAGCTCAACACCTTTTGTTGCAACAACGCGATCATCAACTGAAAACACTTTACACACCTTCAATAAAATAAATAAATACGACAGATATCGAACGCGGATTTAAACAGATGGTATCCCAATCAACTAATCCGGTTATTTGTCGTAAAGATTAAATTTAGTTATGCATAAATCGGCATTTCTTAAAAATCAGTTGGTTAACATGCTTGGGGTGTTATTTGTCGGCGGGATAAACGACACCAACTTGTTGACGCATATCTGTAATTAACTTGGCAACGGTTAAAGCACGTAGTTTGGCTTGAGCTTGTGTACTTTTGTCACCAGCAATGCAGTTTGCAAAGGCTTGGGCCTCGTAACTCATGGAGTTTTCTCTTTGTGCTTGAGTAAGGTTTTCTACCGTGCCATCACGATAGCGAATCTTAACGTCGGTGCATTCTGCAATGTGATCGATGATGATCGATCCCTGTTCGCCTTGGATCTCGCTTGGTACGTAAGAGTCGCTGACTTTAGAGTGCGCAAGGGTTACATCAAATTCTGGATACTGGAAGATCGCACAGCCATGCGCATCCACACCTGAGTCAAGTAGCTTTGCCGAAGCCTGTGCATTCTCAGGTTCACCAAACAGAGCAACAGTCGCGGCTACGCAGTAGAAGCCAATATCGACTAATGAACCATTAGAGAAAGCTGGGTTGAAGGTGTTTGGGTTCTCGCCGTTTAGGTATTTCTGGTAACGCGATGAATATTGACAGTAGTTGATGTGCGCTTTATGCACTTTGCCTATCTTTTTTAAGCCGAGTTGAACTTGCTCAAAGTTCGGTAGATACTGAGATTTATACGCCTCAAACAGCACCACACCGTTCTTCTGAGCGACCTCAAACATGTGTGTTGCTTCTTCAATATTCGATGCGACAGGCTTCTCACAGATGACATGCTTGCCGTGTTCCATCATCAAGATAGATTGCTCGCAGTGCAGTGAGTTTGGTGAAGCGATGTACACGGCTTCAACTGTGTTGTCATTTGCCAATGCGTCGAGTGAGTCATACGTCGTTTCAACGTTAAATTCTTGGGCGAACTGTGCCGCGCTGGCCAGATTTCGTGAATAAACAGCAGCCAACTGCATTGATTGTGACTCATGAGCAGCTTGAACAAATTTCTTTGTAATCCAATTGGTTCCAATTACAGCGAACTTAATCATAAGGTATCCAATAGTTAGTATATTAATTCTATGAAGATAGTAGCACTCAATGGCTAGCATTGTTTCTGAGATTTGCGGAACAATTCTCCAAGATCTTTAGCCTGATATTAATATTAACTCGTCTATACCTGAGCTTTGTAGAGCATCATAATAAAGTCTTTTGTTGTGTTGTTTCTGAGGTGGGAGGTGCAGGTTAGTTTCAGTGAACGATTGTATTTGATCCGCACCAGAAGTTTTGGACACTGAGTTAAGTGAGTACAATCACTAACGAG
>NZ_JBGOOI010000090.1:0-14158 GCF_041439605.1 Vibrio sp. 1F169
CAACGGTATGCTAAGAACAAAAATGCCGTTCACTCTTAAGTGAACGGCATTAAACCTCTGTGTTGGTCTTTTTGTTTCTAGGGCAGGCTAAACACGAATAAACTTATTATAAATTATCTGTTTGTACCTATACTTTTATATCCTAGAGTCAGCCAACACTCCTTGAATCAAAGCGTGTTGTTGTATAGGCTACTCCAAACAGCATATAAAACTCATCACCAAATTCGATGATATCGAAGGACTAACAATGAAAAGACTCGGACTTTTAGCCGTTATCGCAGCCGTATTTACCGCAGGTTGTGCTTCAAATACTCAACAAGACAACTTCCGTGAAGCCTCTTTTGAGCTGTGTAATACTGAAGTCGATATCTACTCTGTAAGCCATGATGAAAGAGTACGTATCGTCTGTTCTGATGGTTCTAAATTCGCTTTGAACAGCGAAGATACACTAGAAGTAATGCGTGATATCAACATCGACTACTGCGATGGCGAAGGCTTAGGCAAATTCAACGAGAGCCGCAGCTACTACTCGTTTAGATGTAAGTCAGGTACTTTACTGAGCATCAAAAAGTAAAACCGATACCAACAAACATCAGCCCTTTTTAGTACCTGCCTTTCTGTATTTTCAGATAACCCAACGCTCATACCGACGAACACAAAAAAGGCTCCCAACAGGAGCCTTTCAAATCGTATTTTTCAATCAAATAGCTTTAGTTCAAGGAAAAGGCGCGGAGTTTACGAATGTAAATGAGCACCTTTGACACAGAAATTAAGCTATTTGAGCCAGAAAAATTAAGCGTAAACAGGTAGACGCTTACAGATTTCTAATACTTTTGCTTTAGTTGCTTCGATAACAGACTCATCACCCATGTTATCTAGGATGTCACACATCCAACCTGCTAGCTCTTTCGCGTCTGCTTCTGAGAAACCACGACGAGTGATAGAAGGAGAACCGATACGGATACCTGAAGTAACGAACGGGCTACGTGGATCGTTTGGTACTGAGTTCTTGTTCACTGTGATGTTAGCTGAACCTAGTGCTGCATCAGCCTCTTTACCTGTGATGTCTTTGTCGATTAGGTCAACTAGGAACAGGTGGTTCTCTGTAGAACCTGAAACGATGTTGTAACCGCGTGCTAGGAATTCAGCAACCATTGCTTTTGCGTTAGCAACAACGCGAGCTTGATATTCTTTGAACTCTGGCTCTAGAGCTTCTTTGAACGCTACTGCTTTACCAGCGATAACGTGCATTAGAGGACCGCCTTGGCCGCCAGGGAATACTGCTGAGTTTAGCTTTTTGTAAAGATCTTCACCTTCGTTAGAAAGAATAAGACCACCACGAGGACCAGCAAGCGTTTTGTGCGTTGTTGTTGTAACAACGTGAGCGTGTGGAACTGGGTTCGGGTAAACGCCTGCAGCGATTAGACCGGCAACGTGAGCCATATCTACGAAGAAGTAAGCACCTACTTTGTCAGCGATTTCACGCATGCGCTTCCAATCACAAACTTGAGAGTAAGCTGAGAAACCACCGATGATCATCTTAGGTTTGTGCTCGATAGCTAGCGCTTCCATCTCTTCGTAATCGATTTGACCTGCTTCATCGATACCGTAAGGGATGATGTTGTAAAGCTTACCAGAGAAGTTTACTGGAGAACCGTGAGTTAGGTGACCACCGTGCGCTAGACTCATACCTAGAACAGTATCGCCAGCATTCAGTAGTGCCATGTATACAGCGTTGTTTGCTTGAGAACCTGAGTGAGGTTGTACGTTCGCGTATTGAGCGCCAAACAGTTCACATGCACGTTCGATTGCTAGAGTTTCAACTTTATCTACGAACTCACAACCACCGTAGTAACGCTTACCAGGGTAGCCTTCAGCGTATTTGTTTGTAAGTTGAGAACCTTGAGCTTCCATTACACGTGGGCTTGTGTAGTTTTCTGAAGCGATAAGTTCGATGTGCTCTTCCTGACGAAGAGTTTCTTCTTGGATAGCTGCGAATAGGTCCGCATCGTAATCAGCAATGTTCATGTCACGCTTAAGCATCTGTATCTCCTGACTCAGATTGTACTGAAAGTTTCAAAAAAACCACACAACGACCGAAAGCAAACGTTTCCGTCACCGTTTTGATGTGACGCATTCTACATAATTTGATCTAGGTCATAAAGAGCTAATTGCAATTTTATCATGCAGTTTTTTCATAATCACATATAAGATTCATCATGGTTATTAAGCTTATCCAACCAAAGATGACGCTTACTGTCAATTTTACGCTTTACACCCTGTAAAACGCAGATTACATAGGTTTACCTTAATTTTGCCCCTCAAGCTACCGAAAGCTAAGGTTTTTCTCTACTATGCACGCCTTTATTGGTTAGGTAATTATTAAAACGATGGAAAAACACTCACGTAAAGAAGATTGGGTAGCTATTCTCACTGGCACGTTTTTAGTGGCGTTAGGCGTCTTCTTTTTACAGTCAGCGAACCTGCTTACCGGTGGTACTACTGGCTTGGCTCTGCTTTTGAGTCAATTCTTACCTGTAACCTTCGGTATTTTGTACTTTGTGGCCAACTGTCCATTCTATTTATTGGCATGGAAACGATTTGGCCGTAGTTTTGCCATTAGCAGTGCAATGGCTGGTGCGTTAGTTTCTGTGTTTGCCGATCATTTATACCTCGTTATCTCACTAGAAGTTCATAACGAGATCTACTGTGCTGTTGCCGGTGGCTTATTAATGGGCTTAGGTATGTTAATCCTATTCCGTCATCGCTCCAGCTTGGGTGGCTTCAACGTATTATGTTTGTTCATCCAAGACCGCTATGGCATCTCTGTAGGTAAAACTCAGATGGGCATTGATGCCTGTATTCTGTTTGCTTCTTGCTTCTTCGTATCGCCTTGGGTAATTGCCGTTTCGGTATTGGGCACCGCAGTATTGAACATCGTATTGGCAATGAATCACAAGCCTACTCGTTACTCGGTGAATTACGCGTCTTAATACCCATCCCCCTATGAATTACTAGCTGTTTTTAGTAACAAAAACAGCTAGAATTTAGGTTTTATAAACCGTCGCCTTTTCTATGCAAGATTACCTCTCCAGCGCCAAAGACCAACAAGCCTCTATTTATATTGAAGGCTTGGAGTTCAACCCCAACACACGAGTCTTAAGCTGCGACGAGCAGGTCATTGATTTAGAGCCTCGTTCTATCGAGCTCTTAGAGTTATTTCTTACCAGCGTTGGTCAACCGCTCGCCGCCGAGCACATCATTGAATCTGTCTGGCAAAGCAACTTCATTTCCAAAAATGTTCTGACCAACCGAATCAGTACCTTACGTTCAGTACTTCAAAAACACCTGCCTGATAGCGACGCAACCAAAATACTAGTGACTTACCCACGTAAAGGCTATTTTCTAAACCCAAACTCGGTTAGTTTTGCCGCGACCTCCCCTGAAACTGCACCGAATGATGCAGAACTGGAATCTCCAGTCAGTCAAGAAAGGAATAGATCTAATCCAGTTAACCCTTGGTTAGTCGTGGTGTCTTTGGCTTTGCTGATCAGCACTGCGGTAATGAGTTACATGCTTTGGCAATCTCCCACTCGCGCTTCAGAAATTGAACGTGACCAACGATTGATTCCTAAGGTCGAGCTTCTCCTGAACCGATTGGATGCCATTGGTGAGAATTCCAGAAAATACCGAAAAGTCGTAAAAGCATTATTACTTCAACAGCAGATTGAATACGCCTACACCGATCTTGCTAACCAAGATGCGCCAAGCTACTTCCTTGACCCTATTGATAGCTCTCCCTTCTTTCCGGGCGCAAAGAACATGCGTACCAGTGATTACCTGCTTAACATTCAGCTCAAAGATCAAGAAGTGGACAAACGCCTTATCGCAAAGATAAGCCTGATTTACCCAAACTCAGGGAAGCTCGCATTTGGTGGTGTTTACTCTATTGATGTCAATAATATCAGCAGCAGCCTTATGGAGATCAACCGAGAGCTAGCTAACTACTTTGCACTGCCAGCACCATTACCGCCAGAATGGTCAGTCGACAATGCCGAAGTCAGCGAATTGCTAAGTGGAAAAGCCATAGCGCTGGATGACATCAAGCTCAATACCATGACGTCGACTCTGATTGCGCGTCAACTTGCGCTATTTGAAACAGATCAGAAGAAGCTCGTCGCGTTCACTAACCTTGTTCAAACTCGTTTTAACCGACTACCAGACGAACTGAAGCTGTGGCTTGGTATCATTCATTTCAAACTAAGAGACCTGCAAACCGCAAAAGAGCTTCTTACCAATACCTCAGGCAACTCTAAGATCGAAAATGCGTTGGTTTATATGATGGTTTCTCATATCGCTTATAAGCAAGACAACATGGAGAAGTTTCGCCTGAACTACATGGAGTCTCTAGTTGCCTTATTGAGAGTGGTTCCATCCGAAGATCTATTCGCCCGGCTATCCAAACCAGAATCAAAATCAACCTGCCTGCAACCTTGGAAGAGCTTGAAGCTAAGCGTTAAAGACCCACTTATCATAAAACAGTGGGAAAGCTTAATGCTAAATTACTGCACAGCTGTTGGGCAACAGTTCTCAAATCAAAACAAAAAACCATTTAAAATAAACAACTTAAACATAAATTAAGATCTTATGTGACTTCGTTTTTTGCCCTATTTACTCTTCAAACAATAACATTCCTAAAAACATAGAGCCCACCAAGGGCTTCCAACTTTAGGAATGTTCAACATGAAAAAAACAATGACCCTGCTAGCGACCTCTCTCTTTGCTCTCTATGGTTGTGGCGGCTCTTCTTCTGGTTCAACAGATGGTAATAAAGGTCCAAACAATCAGGTTGATTACCCGATTGAGAGCTCTGCATTTTCCCCGAAACCAGAAACAACATTGGGCTACTCATTTACCACAGATGGTCAGGCTGAAGGCGTGATGACAACGAACTTCACTCCTGTAAGCGGTGAACTCATTATTGCAGGGTTAAAAGAAGAGGCCGGCAATGAAGAGGTCGTTCAAGTTATCAATGACCTGATCAATTACGGCATCACCGAATTTTATGTTTCTGAAGACATCATGACGAATGCTGAAGGTACACAAGAAGACGGCAGCATTTATTTTGCAGGTCCGGACCGTGGGTTACACGAAATCACCAACGCTTACTTCATTGGTAGCCAATACATCACAAGAATGATGTACAGCAGCCCAATGTTCCGTTTGAAAGGAACAGACGTAAAAGAGAGCAACCCGATCATTGATATCAGTGAGGAAACCGTTTCGTTACAAGTCACGTTAGATGGCGAAGCAGTCGCTAACATGCTAAATGACTTTGAAGATCACTCGTGGGTAGCAAGCCTTCCAACTGACGCCTCGTGCCGAGTCACATGGCAACAACAGATTGAAGAAACAGGCGAACGTAAGAGTTTCAAGATCTCTGATAAATCAATCGAAGCTGCGAACCTAACAGAGAAAAACACCTACAACGTCAACTGTGAAGGCATGGATTCCGCAGAATTTGGCACATCATCAGAGCGCTGGTTCAACCCAAGCATCGGCTTAATTGAACAGATTGAATTGATGTCTGTAGAGCAATCTACTATTGAAGAATCAGCAGCGATACTGACCTCAATTAGCTAGCCTGGACTTAGATTCACTAAACCTAAGCTTAACCGTGAGCTAACCGCAAACAATAAAAAAGGCTTTGGGAGCACTCCAAAGCCTTTGTTCAAACCTAAATCTTTAGGGGGAACTGAGAATTAGGTTTATTGAAATAGTAACGAGGCTAATCTTCAATCAAGAGAATACGAGTCTCGTAAGGTCGCAAAACTTGATGATGAGACGCCACTAAACTCTCGCTCACTTGATAATTAGACAACAAGCTCTTAGCCTTCGCCATCTCAAAACGTTCAGGTAAAACGCATTCAGCCTCTTCACCATAATAGTTATTAATGCACAGTAGAGTTTGCCCTTCACTCTCACGAACATACGCAAATACAGATGAATGCTCAGGCAATAGATCTTGATAGCTGCCATCCGTAATCACCGGTAGCTGTTTACGTAACTCAATCAAAGCCTTGTAGAAGTAAAATACAGAGTCTTTATCTTCCAGCGCTTGCTCGGCGTTGATTTCCGTGTAGTTATTCGCCACATCAAGCCATGGTTGAGCTTGTGAGAATCCGGCGTAAGGCTCACTGTTCCACTGCATTGGCGTACGAGAGTTATCACGAGACTTCTGCGCTAAGATCGCCATCATATCTTGATGAGCCACACCATCACGGTTAACCATGATATCGTACATATTGGTACTCTCTACATCATGATACTGACTAATCTCGGTGTAACCTGGGTTGGTCATGCCAATCTCTTCACCTTGATAGATATAAGGTGTACCTTGCATCATGTGCACAGAAGCAGCCAACATTTTAGCCGACTCAACACGATATTGTTGATCGTTGCCCAAGCGGCTCACGACTCTTGGTTGGTCGTGGTTACACCAGAATAGTGCACCCCAACCTTTTCCGTTCAAGCCAGTTTGCCAGTGGTTAAAGATTGACTTGAGCTGTAAGAAATCGAACGGCGCATTGGTCCACTTCTCACCATTGGTGTAATCAACCTTGAGGTGGTGGAAGTTAAACACCATTGATAGCTCGCTGTTATCAACGTTTGAGTATTTCTGACAGTGTTCCAACGTAGTTGAAGACATCTCACCAACCGTCACGCTGCCGTATTTCTGGAATACTGCTTCGCTGATCTCTTTCAGGTATTCGTGCACTCGTGGGCCGTCGGTATAGAAACGGCGACCATCACCGATATCATCATTAGGGAAATCTTGCTGCTTTGAAATCAGGTTGATTACATCTAAACGGAAACCATCGACACCCTTCTCAGCCCAGAAGCTAATAACATCTTTCACTTCTTCACGTACAACCGGGTTCTCCCAGTTAAGGTCGGCCTGTTCTTTTGCGAATAAGTGTAGGAAGTATTGTCCAGTCTCTTCATCTAATTCCCATGCATTACCACCGAACTTAGACTGCCAGTTGGTTGGTGCTTGACCGTTTACTGGGTCTTTCCAGATGTAATAATCACGGTATGGGCTGTTTTTGTCACCCAGTGCAGACTGAAACCATGCATGCTCTGTTGAAGTATGGTTTACCACGATATCCATCACGATACGGATGCCACGTTGATGCGCTTCAGACAGTAACAAGTCGAAGTCTTCCATGGTGCCGAATTGAGGGTTAATCGCGTAGTAGTCTGAAATATCGTAGCCATTATCGATCATAGGAGATGCGTAAACAGGGGTTAGCCAAATCGCATCCACGCTCAAGTTTTTGAGGTAATCCAGTTTCGAAATGATCCCTTTGATATCGCCAGTACCTTTACTGCCACTGTCACAAAAGCTCTTTGGGTAGATTTGATAGATGGTTGCGGTTTTCCACCAGCTTTCATCATGTTCAGTCATCGCCATCTCTAACACTCACTTACCAGAAAATATAAAATAAAAATCACCATGCAAATCATGGTCGAATAGCCGTTATGACTAAGATAAAAAGCGATAACTCACATTGGAGTCATCGCTTATTAAATGCATTACGCGTTCGCGGTTTCTAACTCACCCTTGGATTGGGCTCGCTTGTAGAAGAACAGGGTTAGCGTGATAGGCAATACTATCGCCACTAGCATCGCGACTAAGTAAATCGACCAATATTGAGGTTGAATCGATAAGATGCCCGGCAAGCCACCAACACCGATACCATTCGCCATCACACCTGCGCTGCCACAAATCGCGGCTGCAACAGCACTACCAATCATTGCGCTCAGCATTGGGAATTTGTATTTAAGGTTGATGCCGTACATCGCTGGTTCCGTCACACCTAAGTACGCAGAGATTGCCGCTGGTACCGAAATGTCTCGTTCGCCTTCGCGCTTACTCAAAATGATGATGCCGACAACCGCTGAAGCTTGTGCAATGTTTGATAGCGCAATCAAAGGCCAGATTGGTGTGCCACCTAAGTCTTGCATCAGTTGTAAGTCCACAGCGTTGGTTGTGTGGTGAATACCCGTGATAACCAAAGGCGCGTATAGGAAGCCAAAGACCACTGAACCAAGAATCGCGAAGTCACCTGTCATTGCCACTTTGGCAGCGAATGCCACACCATCACCCAACATGCGACCGAATGGACCAATAAAGGCGTGAGCCAGAATCACAGACAAGATGATCGAGACAAATGGCACGACAACTAGGTACAGATAAGAAGGTACAATGCGCTTAAGGTTGGTCTCAATAAAAGCCAGAGCCACGCCCGCTAACATCGCAGGGATCACCTGAGCTTGATAACCGACTTTCTCAATCACGAACAAACCAAAGTCCCACACCTCAGGTACCGATTTACCTATCATGTAAGCGTTCATCAATTGTGGGGAAACCAAGGTCACACCGAGCGTGATACCCAAAATAGGGGTTCCGCCGAGTTTCTTAACCGTTGCCCAACACACACCAACCGGTAGGAAGAAGAAGATCGCTTCGCCAATCAACCACAAGAAAGAATGAACGGTAGCCCAGAATTGGCTTATCTCAACCAAGGTTTTGCCGTCGAACATGCGAATGTCGCCAATCACATTACGGAAACCAAGAATCAAACCACCCGTAATAATGGCAGGTAGCAGTGGTACGAAAATTTCGGCTAAATGGGAGATACCACGCTCAAGGAAGTTCATGTTCTGGCGAGCCGCTAGTTTCGCCTCATCTTTTGATGATGCATCTTTACCGGTTTGCTCAATAAGAAGGGCGTACACCTCATCAACCTCGGTGCCAATAACCACTTGAAATTGACCTGCGTTAGTAAAGCAGCCTTTTACCAGCTTAAGCTTCTCCAATTCTGCTTTGTTCGCTTGTTCCGTATCATTCAATACAAAACGCAGTCGAGTCAGACAATGGCTGACACTCGCAATATTCTCTTTGCCACCGACTAACTCGATAAGACGCGCAACGTCTTGCTTCGCTATCTTACTCATACTACCCCACCCTGGTTTCATTCAATTACTCATCTAAACCATGCAGCGATAACCACTCGGATTTAGACTTATGGGAACATTCCCAATCACGGTTATTATAATGCCCACATGAATGATAAATTAAAATGGGAACAGTCCCATTAATTGAAAGAGATCACACTCTAATTTTAATCTAAGCGGTTCAATTTCGCTTGATTGAGTGGATTATAGAATAGGTGATTGAGTGTGATGAGAGATCTCTGCATTGCCTAAAAGCTGAGAGATCAATAAATTAGCGGCCAATTTACCCGCAGATTGATACCCAGGGTCAATACTAAATACTCGCGGAAACAAGAAGGAGAGAAGATCATTGCCACCAACACCGGTCACCACCACATCTTCACGTTGTAGTTCTTGCAGACGTTTGATTACACCAAGAGCCAATGTGTCGCTAGCACAAACAAGTGCTTGAGTGGTAGGAGTCAGTACCTCATCCACCAGCTGATACGCACTTTCATGATGAAGTTGGCCAGTACGATAATTGGCAATCACTCCAGCGCTTTCACACCACTCGAGATAGGCCTTAAGACGCAGTTCACCTGTTGATTTATCGCTAGGATCAACGCCAATGAAACCAACCTCAGAGATTCCCTGCTCTGCTAGATGCGTTAACGCACTATTGATCACCTGTTGGTTATCATAGTTAATCGACGTCACGTTCTCGGTATCCAGAGCAATCACCACCGCTTTGTGTTCCCAAGCTTCAATGGCAGGAATATCACAGTCAGTAAAGCCAAATACAATGATGCCATCTACATTGCGACGCTTGAGAACCTGCAGATGCTCATTGGCTTTTTCTCTATCAAGCTGACTTTCCATGATCACGACATCGTAATCCGCTCGATACAATTCGGCCAGCATCGTACTTACCGCTTTGTTTTCAGAGGGGGAATCCAGACGAGAGATGATGACACCGATGACTTTTTGACTGCCACCACGCATCGACTGCGCAGACTTCGAAGGCGTGTACCCAGATTCTTGAATGACTCTTTCCACCCTTTCACGGGTTTCAGGTTTTACTTTGGGATCATTGGTCAGAACACGAGATACGGTAGACTTACCAACACCGGACAGCTTAGCAATATCGAGAATAGTGAGTTTTTTGCTCATAAAAAGTCTGACGTTAAAGGGAAGAGAAAGAAAAAGTGAGGGCGAACTCCCTCACTTAACTGTTTGTAAATCCTAGTAGATAACTATGACCTACTTTCGGCAGTTTTTATAGATAACACGACCAAGTTCTAGACGTGCATTGTCACCTTTAGTTCGTAAAGTTACGCTGTTAATCAGTTCAGAGGTTCCATCATCTAAGATGTACTTCGTTCCTGAGCCTGCCGCTATTTGAGTGAGGCGATATTCATTCTCGGGTAAACGTAATACCGCTTTTTCATCACCAAGGTAAGCGACCTTAAATGAAGCGTCAGACTCACATTGATAAATCACGAATTGATCGTCCGATACTGCGCTCTCAGTCTCAGGAGCTGCTGATTTAGAGCATCCGAATAACGCTACCGTACATAGAGATGCTATCAACAATGCTTTCATACTGCGTTCCTCATCTTTATATAGTGAATAACACTTATATCTAAGTGAAAGAGACTTAGTGTCTTAACCTTTTAAGAATGCTGGTACATCTTTAATACTGTCAATCACGACACTTGCAAGCGCTTCACCTTTTTCAGTGATTGGCTTACCGGTTCTTACCAGTACTTTAGTGCCAACACCCGCCGCTTCTGCAGCCATCATGTCTTCAGCTTTATCGCCGATCATGACCGAGTTAGCCATATCAATCTTCAGAAAGTCACGCGCAGAAATGAACATGCCTGGCTTTGGTTTACGACATTCACAATCTTGTTTGTAGTCACCAACACCGTGCTCAGCGTGGTGCGGGCAGTAATAAATACCATCTAGCTCAACGCCGTTATCAACAAAGTTCCAATCCATCCACTGCGTTAGAGAAAGAAAACGGTCTTCACTAAACATGCCGCGAGCAATACCAGATTGGTTGGTCACTAACACCAATAAATAACCCATATCTTTAAACGCTTTCGCCGCTTCAAACACACCATCGATGTATTCAAAGTCATGTTCATCATGTACGTAGCCGTGATCAACGTTAATCACACCATCACGATCTAAAAAAACAGCAGGTTTAGACAAAATTCAGTTCTCTATCAGCTCTCTATTAATCATTAATTATTACACGCTTTATTTGCTTCATCACTATCTATTTAGTTTTGCGTTCGTTAACGATTTGTTTCTAGTTTAACTTCGCAACTCGCGTTTAGCCGTCTAGACGTAAAAATATCTATTGACTTAGATCATAGAACACCATAGCATCATCTGTAAATCGAGTGAGTCATCAATATATTATTCTGTTCTACCTGCACGGGTTTCTCTATGATTAAAGTGAATCAAGTCAATAAGGTTTTTTATCAAGGCACTAAAGAAATCAATGCCTTAATTGATATCAACCTCCACATTCCTCAAGGTCAAATCTTTGGAGTCATCGGCTCTTCAGGTGCAGGCAAAAGTACCCTTATCCGTTGTGTAAACATGTTGGAAGCTCCAACATCAGGTGAAGTGATTGTTGACGGTATCGACCTGACAAAACTCAGCAAATCAGAACTTAGCGAAGCACGCCGTAACATCGGCATGATATTCCAACACTTCAATCTGCTGTCTTCTCGTACTGTATTTAACAATGTAGCACTGCCTTTAGAGCTTGCTGGTAAAGATAAAGCTGCGATTGAAGCGAAAGTGAGTGAACTACTTGAGCTTGTCGGCCTATCGGATAAGCGTGATACCTACCCTGCGAACTTAAGTGGTGGTCAAAAGCAGCGTGTCGCGATTGCTCGTGCGCTAGCTTCAGACCCGAAAGTACTACTGTGTGATGAAGCGACCAGTGCTCTGGATCCAGCAACGACTCAATCTATTCTTGAGCTGCTACGTGAAATCAACCGCAAGCTACACATCACGATCCTACTTATTACGCACGAGATGGACGTAGTTAAGAGCATTTGTCACGAAGTCGCGATCATTGGCGGTGGCGAGCTAGTAGAGAAAGGTACAGTTGGCGACATATTCGCACACCCTAAGACAGAGCTAGCACATCAGTTTATTCGCTCAACGCTAGACCTATCTATCCCTGAAGATTATCAAGCGCGTTTGCAAGAAACTCGTGTTAACAGTAGCTACCCATTAGTACGTCTTGAGTTTACTGGTGCAACGGTTGATGCTCCGCTGATGACGCAAATTGCTCGTAAATTCAATATCGATGTCAGCATCTTAAGCTCTGACCTCGATTACGCCGGCGGCGTGAAGTTCGGCATGATGGTCGCTGAGCTGTTCGGTAACGAAGCCGATGATAATGCTGCTATCCAATTCCTACGCGACAACAATGTAAAAGTAGAGGTGCTTGGTTATGTCCTTTAGTTTCAACGAGATTGCTGACTGGATCAGCCTTAACGGCAACCTTCTATTGGAAGCAACAGGCGAGACACTTTACATGGTTGCTGTTGCTGGCATCGTTGGTTTCGCTGTCGGTATTCCATTAGGCGTTATTCTACACACGACTAAAAAAGGTGGCCTGTTAGAGAACACCAAGCTAAACAAAATTCTTGGTGCGGTTGTGAACGTGGGCCGTTCTGTGCCTTTCTTAGTACTGATGGTAGCGATCATCCCTCTCACTAAGATGCTGATTGGTACCTTCATCGGTACAACCGCAGCGATTGTTCCGCTGACGATTGGTGCTATCCCATTCGTAGCTCGACTTATCGAGAGTGCACTACTTGAAGTACCAACAGGTCTAGTGGAAGCAGCTCAGTCAATGGGCGCAACACCCACACAAATCATCAATAAGGTTCTGCTTCCTGAAGCACTGCCGACTATCATCAACTCAGTGACGATTACGCTAGTGACTCTTGTGAGTTACTCGGCAATGGCTGGAACTGTGGGTGGTGGTGGCCTAGGTGATGTCGCGATTCGTTACGGATTTCACCGCTACGATGTGACCATTATGGCAGTAACAGTCGTCATGTTGATTGTGCTAGTACAAATTATTCAATCAATCGGTGATTCATTAGTTCGCCGCGTTGACCACAGATAACGACTTACAGACCAAAATCAAAGTCGTCTGAACCAAATTAAATAGATTTATTAAAAGGAGATTATTATGAAATTTAACCTTAAAGGTTTACTTACTATTGCAGCAGTAGCTTCAGCGCTAGTACTAGCAGGTTGTGGTGATAAAGAAGTCGATACTTCTAAGATCAAAGTTGGCGTAATGGCAGGTGCAGAAGCACAAGTTGCTGAAGTAGCAGCTAAAGTCGCGAAAGAGCAATACGGCCTGGATGTTGAACTGGTCACTTTTACGGATTATGTAACACCTAACGCAGCGCTAGATGATGGTTCTATCGACATCAATGCATTCCAACACACGCCGTACCTAGATCAGCAAGTTGCTGACCGTGGTTACAAGCTAACGGTTGCAGGTAACACTTTTGTTTACCCTATTGCAGGTTACTCTAAAGAAGTTAAATCGGTAGACGAAATCCAAGATGGTGCTCGTATCGCTGTACCAAACGATCCAACAAACCTAGGTCGTTCTCTACTGCTTCTTGAGCAGCAAGGTTTACTTGAACTTCGTGAAGGTGCAGGTCTTCTAGCTACCGTTCGTGACATCGTTGGTAACCCTAAGAACCTAACGATTGTTGAACTAGACGCAGCTCAACTGCCACGTTCTCTTGATGATGTGACGTTATCTATCATCAACACTACTTACGCGAGCTCTATCAACCTGACTCCACAAAAAGACGGCGTATTCGTTGAAGACAAAGATTCTCCATACGTGAACCTAATCGTTTCTCGTGAAGACAACCTAAATGCAGAAAACGTACAAAACTTCGTTAAAGCATATCAAACTGAAGAAGTGTACAACGCAGCTTCTGACATCTTCCAAGGTGGCGTAGTTAAAGGTTGGTAATCAGCTTAAATAGACACTTATAGATACCGAAAGGGGCTGACTCAATGTCAGCCCCTTTTTTAAGGTTCATCGCGGCTTTCCGGGGAAAGCCGCTTTTATCTTCAAGAAGAAGTAGTC
>NZ_JBGOOI010000091.1:0-14150 GCF_041439605.1 Vibrio sp. 1F169
GCCAGCTTGCCATGAAGTTCAAATTGACTTGAGAACGTATCGTCGCTGGTATCAGTAAGGTGAAGTCCAAGCTGACAAAAGGCCATATGCATCAGACCAGAGCCTGCTAACAAGCTGTCACAGGAAGAGCGTGAGGTGTGTAACCGCTCTGAGTTCGCAAGCTTGCTTCCAACTCAAATCGTCCTGACACTGCTTGAGAGAGGTGAGTATATCGCCTCTGAGTCGATCTACTATTGAGTGCTGAGTACGCAGGGGCAACTTCACAAACGAGGTCGTCAGCGGAGCAGACAGAAGCAAACGAAGCCAACCAGTTACACAGCGACGGACTCGAACCAATTTTATGCATTGGATATCAATCACTTACCTTCAAGGGTTCGAGGCCAACACTATTACCTGTATGTCATTGAGGATATCTACAGTCGAAAAATTGTTGGTTATGAAGTGTATGAGCATGAATGCGGTGAGCTGGCGTCACAACTTCTGCAACGAACGTTGATGCGAGAGCAATGCTTCAATCAAGCACTGGTTCTTCACTCAGATAATGGTGCACCGATGAAGTCGCTGACGTTTAAAGCAAAAATGGAAGAGTTAGGTATTACCTCATCGTATAGCCGGCCAAGAGTCAGTGATGATAACCCGTATGTCGAGTCATTGTTCCGTACAGGAAAGTACATGCCAAGCTGGCCAGCAAAGGGCTTTGAAACAATCGATAGTAGTCGAAGTTGGGTTGAAGCCTTCGTACGCTGGTACAACACCGAGCATAAGCAGAGTAAGCTAAATTACGTCACGTCACGCCTTCAGAGCGTCACAATGGAAAAGATAAAGATATCTTGAAGCGTCGTGTAGAGGTATTGCTAGCAGCAAAACAGCGAAAGCTTGAGCGGTGGTCTGGTGATATCAGGAACTGTGCGCCTGTTGGTGACATTCACCTAAATCCAGAAAGAGAAGCTGCTTAATAAGCAAGAAAATGATGACAACTACCTTGAAAAACACCGGAATCCCAAGGCTATAATTTTGTAGATTATCAATATGGAATTTCGTTTACACCCGATTTCAGATAATAAGTGCGACAATCCCCTTTAAATTGAAGATTAGACAAAATTCAATCCTAGAAACTCACTCTAACTTTTACCAATCAATCAAGCTCATCTAAGCGGATAGAGCCCTTTCCTTATGTTTGGTGTTGTACTACAACTAGTGGATATACATTTATATTAATTAGGTTCTAGTTTGTTCGTCCTTTTACTGGTTTCGTAAGAATTCGTGTCGTCAATCGTTGATTTGGAGTATGTATGACTGGGAAGCCTCGGGCCATAAAGCTATCTTTAAGTATATTAATATTGTCACTCAGTGCAACAATAGCGTGTTGGTCTATGGCACGAAATTATGTTGAACGCAATGCTGAAAGCCGTTTTACTAATTATACCCAAGACGTTAAAGCGTTGATTCAAAATCGCATGTTGAATTATCAACAGGCCCTCTCAGGGGGCGTTGCTCTATTTGCTGCTTCTGAACAGGTCAATCGTGAGGAGTGGGCGAATTATATCGATAAGTTAAATCTTGGCTTGCATTATCCTGGTATACAGGGGATTGGTGTTTCAATTCCTATTTCGGCGCGAGATAAAGAGGCGCATGTGCAGCAAGTTCGGGCGGAAGGTTTTCCTCAGTATGAGATTAAACCTAAGGGGGCGCGAGATGAATACACGGCCATTATCTATTTGGAGCCTTTTGATGCTCGCAACCGGCAGGCATTTGGCTTTGACATGTATTCTGAAGCCGTTCGGCGTCAGGCTATGTCTACGGCAAGAGATACAGGAAGAGCTGCTTTATCCGGTAGGGTTGAGTTAGTTCAGGAGATTACTGAGGATAAACAAGCTGGTTTTTTGCTTTATTTACCTATCTACAAAACGCTTTATTCCCCTGATACAGTTGAAGAGCGAAGGGAGGCCTTTGTTGGTTATGTTTACAGCCCATTCCGCGCAAGAGATCTCATGCAAGGTATCCTTCAATCTAACGTCTCAACGGTAAGCTTTCGGTTATATGATGGCGCAGAAGACACCCCTAATAGTTTGCTGTATGACGGGAATAGCGCCTTAAGTATTGTGGACGAGCAATTCATATCGACATTTCGACGCTCGGAGGTGATTAATGTTGCAGGTCGAGATTGGACGATCATCTATACTTCTACCCCCGTGTTTGAAGCCGGTCTCGATTTTTCGCTGCCTCGTATTGTTGCTGGAACTGGGGGGCTCTTAAGTATTCTGTTTTTTTTCCTTTTTCGGATGTTGATTGTTTCACATCAAACAACTGAAAAGCTGCATCATGAGGCCTCGGCGAGGAGAGAAGCCGAAGGATCCCTTAAGAGCCTAAACCAGGAGTTAGAAAATCGTGTTAATGAACGCACTCAAGAACTAAAGCGACAAGAAGAGCTCAATCGAATGCTTTTAGAGAGTTTGAGTGAAGGGGTGGTGGCTTGTGGCGCGGACGGAAATTTAACTTTATTTAACCGTACAGCAAGAGAGTGGCATGGATCTGACCCATTACAGATTCCCCCCGAACTCTGGAGTAATTATTACAATTTATATGAAGGTGACGGGCGAACACCGATGGCGAAAGAAAACATACCGTTGCTTAGAGCATTTAATGGTGAGCATATTCAAAATGATCTACTTTGCATAATCGCTAATGGTCAAAGTCCCCGCTTCGTCTTGGCCAGTGGAGCTCCGATTTGTGATCTCGATGGTAAGCGCCTAGGTGCTGTGGTTGCTATGCACGACGTAACTGAAAATAGGCGTCATGAACGTCGTTTCATTGATATTTTTGAGTTTGCACCTGATGCCATACTGATAATAGAGAGGGGGGGTTGTATTACTCAGGCCAACAGCCATTCTGAGGTTGTTTTTAATTGGGGGAAAGATGTACTTAAAGGCCAATTAATAGATCGATTTTTACCTGGTATTTATTCAAATATCAATAGCTCTTTCTTCGAGAATGAAGAATTGGGTGAAGGAGCTCGTGTTGAGCAACTCTCTACCATGGCTAGACGTAAAGGGGGGATTGATTTTCCGGTTGACATTAGTTTAAGCCCTGTTGAGTCGGAAAAGGGCTTGCAGGTGGCCGTCGCTATTCGGGATATTACCCAGCGTGTTCAGTCAGAGAGGAAAAATAAAGAAGCGATGGCTATGCTGAATGCCATTGAAGATGGGGCATTTATCTTTGATCCAGAAACGCTTCGCCACAGCTATGTTAATGAAGGTGCCGTTTGTCAACTTGGTTATTCCAGAGAAGAGTTGTTGGATCTTACTGCCGTTGATTTCAAAGTTGAGTTCGATGAAAACCGTTACCGGAAGTTGCTTGAACCCTTGTTAAATGGCGAACAGCAGGTTGTCCATATTTCTACTGTTCATAAACATAAAGATGGTCATCTCATTCCAGTCGAAGTCAATCTTCAGTACATTTTTCTACCTGGAGGGAAAAGGCGTTGTATTTCAATGGTTAGGGACGTAACCGAACGTCATCAGGCTTTACGACAACTTGAGGAGGCAACCAAGCAGCAAAAAGCGGCCAATTTTGTCATAGAGCAGGAGCGTAAAAAACTTGCCCAACGGGTGTCTGAACGCACAGCGTCATTACGGTCAACAAATGAAAAGCTAGAGCAAGCTCGAATTGAGGCGGAACAAGCAAGCCATGCTAAATCGGCTTTCTTGGCGGCAATGAGCCACGAAATACGGACGCCAATGAACGGGGTTATTGGTATGTTAGAGGTTTTGTCACACAGTCAGCTGGAGTGCCATCAAGTTGATGAAGTTAAAACTATTCATGACTCTGCGTTTGCCCTTCTGAGGCTCATCGATGATATTTTAGATTTCTCAAAAATTGAAGCTGGTAAGCTAGATCTTGAAAAATTTCCGGTATCTGTCGAAGAACTTATAGAAGGGGTATGCTCCTCGCTTGTCTCCGTTTCTGAGAAGCAAGAGGTTGACTTGCAATTATTTATTGCCCCGATTTTTCCAAGTTATATTTTGTCTGATCCAATCCGGTTGCGGCAAATTTTCTATAATTTAATTGGTAATGCAATTAAGTTTAGTGGTGGTCGTAAGGAAAAACGAGGAGACGTCTCAGTCCGCGTGAACATTGTTGATAATAAAATGGTTGTCAATATCGAGGATAACGGCATTGGAATATCGTCGGATGCCTTAGCTATGTTATTTACTTCTTTCTCTCAAGCGGAGTCATCCACAACGCGTCGTTTTGGGGGGTCTGGGTTAGGATTGGCGATCTCGAAGCGCTTAGTGGACTTAATGGGCGGAGATATTAAAGTAAACAGTCAGTTAGGAGAAGGCTCTACGTTCACAGTTAGCTTACCTTTGGCAATTTATCAGAAAGAGATCATACCACCTTTATCGTTACTCTCAGAGACAAAGTGTATCCTAGTTGAGAACTCAGTATTTGATACTGACGCTCTACGAGTTTACCTCGAGCATTCGGGTGCTAATGTTCAAGTTGTTAGCACCCATTCCGAAGCGTTACGTATTGCTGAGTTGCTTGAAGAGGTTGTCGTTATAATTATTGGTCCGCAAAAACATGTCCCGGAACTTACCATCGCTTTTCTGAAAACATTGAAAAGTTCACGAATTGAAAGTGGGTATATTAGGCACTTGTTGATGACTCGAGATCAGCCTCGGCCCCTGAAATTTGAATCCCCTGAATTTGTTGCTCTAAATTGTAACCTATTGCGGCGAAAAGAGTTTTTACAGTCTGTTTCAGTGGCTGCCGGAATTGTTTCGCCTGAAATAATACTTGATCAAGTGGGGGAAGAGTCTCTGCCGTTAACTGCGGCACCGAGTGTGGCACAAGCCCGTGCAGAAGGACGGTTAATCTTGGTTGCAGAGGATGATAGCATCAACCGAAAAGTCATCCTTAAACAGTTGAGTCTACTAGGTTATGCGGCAGAGGTTGCTGAGAACGGATTGGTGGCTTATCAACTTTGGCAAGAGGGAAGTTATGCGTTGCTATTAACGGATTTACATATGCCGGAAATGGATGGTTATGCATTAACGGAAGCGATACGACAGGATAACTTGGAGAGGGCACAAAAACCTATCCTAGCTTTGACAGCCAACGCTTTGAGAGGTGAAAAGAGTCGAGCCAAGGCGGTAGGAATGAATGATTACCTTACAAAACCTGTCCAGCTTCATTTACTTAAAGAGGCTCTTGAAACATGGTTGCCCAACCAGAATGGAGTGCCTGAACTTGGATTACTTGAAGAGGAACAGCCTAGGGACTCTGAAATATTGACTGTCAGTAAGCTCGCTGAGCTTGTCGGAAATGAGCCAGCTGTTATGTGTGATTTTTTGACTGATTTTTTGAGTTTAATGACAAGACAGCAGGAACAGTTAAGAGCCGCTTCTTCCGCTAAGGATATTAGAGAAGTGAGCAGTATCGCTCATAAGCTCAAATCTTCATCTCGTTCAGTGGGCGCGATGAGATTAGGTGACTTGTGTGCCGAGCTTGAAAATGCTTGTACTATAGGTGATGTCGCAGTGGTGGAGTTGACCATGACTCTGTTAGATAAGTGTTTTGCAGAGACGGAAGAGGAAGTGATCTGCTACCTTGATAAAAAAATTATATAGGAGAAGTGTATGGCGATAATGTTGATTGACGATGAGCCGTTTTTAATGAAGTTGCTTGCTCATCAATTAAAGGATTTTGTGAATGAAAAGGTTGTTGTTCATCAATATGAACATGCTGTTGATGCTCTTCAAAAATTAGAAATGCATCCTGAAGAGGTAGAACTAATTTTTTGTGATCTGCAGATGCCAAAGATGGACGGAGTAGAGTTTGTCCGTCACTTGGGGCGTATAGGCTACCAGGGAGGTGTTATTTTGATGAGTGGTGAAGAACAAGCCATTCTAGACAGTGCTAAAAAGCTGGCAACCACTTATCAACTTAATATTTTTGGTTGTCTCCATAAGCCTTTTAGTCCCACTCAGTTAAAAGAAATTATTGAGCATCAGGCCGCTCATCTAGAGACGGAATGTTTTGATGACCTGAAAGAGTATTCTGAAGCTGATCTGCGTCGAGCTATTCAACAAGGTGAGCTAATCAATTACTACCAACCACAGGTCAGGCTTCGAGATGGTGAAATTGTCGGTGTAGAAGCTTTGGTACGTTGGCAACACCCTAAAGATGGCCTAGTGTTACCTGATAAATTTATCCCACTTGTTGAAGAGTATGGACTGATAGATGACTTGACGATGGTTGTCTTAGCTAATGCTCTGGAACAGAGCAAACGTTGGCAATCTGTGGGCGCAAAGCTTTGTATGTCAATCAATATTTCAATGGAAAGTCTGACGTCCTTGGAGTTTCCAGATAAGATTCAAAACATTGCACATGAGGCTAGAGTCCCATTGTCAAACTTAGTCTTGGAAGTAACGGAAAGCCGGCTGATGAATGATCGGCAGTTAGCGTTGGACATCCTGACACGACTGCGACTTAAAGGTGTTGCTTTATCTATTGATGACTTTGGGACGGGGTATTCCTCGTTGGCCCAGTTACGAGATATTCCATTCAGTGAGCTTAAGATCGACCGAAGTTTTGTGCATGGGGCCCATAAAAATAAGTCTTTACGCGTGATTTTTGAAGCCAGTTTCAAGATGGCCCAGCAATTAGGAATGCAGACCGTGGCTGAGGGAGTGGAAGATCTTGAGGATTGGGTGTATTTACGTAAGATAGGGTGTGATGTCGCACAGGGTTACTTTATTGCCAAGCCAATGTCTGAAAATCATTTATCTCGATGGTTAGATGAATGGGAAGGCGTCGAGAGCTAACCCTCAATTCAAGAGTAAATGGTGTCAATATTGAATCACTTATGCACCTCTGCCGTACTTTTCCTCCTAAATCATTTGCAAGTCTAAATATCTAGTCTAGAATTCAAATCATAAATAAAACAATAACTTATATTAAGGGGGCTACGGAATGAAAAAATGGCTTAAATCTACAGTCATCGGCTTATTTGTGGTTGGCTCTACGCCAGCTATAACAGCCCCTTCTGTTCTCAAAGTATATCTAGACTCGGATCGAACCGTGCATCTAGCCTCAGCGGAGGCAATAGAAATGGGTGTAAAAACGGCTTTTTCTCAGCATGGTAATCAACTTTTTGGCATTCCAGTAGAGTTCGAAGTACTTGACCATCGTGGGAATACGGCGCGAAGCAAGCTCAATATGCAGCGCTACCAGAAAGACCCTAATGGAATTGTTTTCTTCGCCGGGTTGCATTCTTCCCCCCTGATAAAATATCGCGATTATATCAATGAAAGTGAACTGTTGATTTTGGTGCCATGGGCTGCAGGCGGTCCTATAACTCGCTACCCGTCTGAGAAGAATTTCGTATTTCGCCTCTCTGTTGACGACACAAAAGTTGGGGGGAAACTGGTCTCAACAGCAATCAATAATGGTTGCCAATCTGTTGACTTATTATTAGAAAAAACGCCTTGGGGTAAGTCTAATTACAAAACGATTTTCCAATCAGTAGCCGACCACAGCACACACTTAAAAGCTCGGGTTACTTGGTTTAATTGGGGAATTGACGAGGCTCTGGCTCGTGTGATAGCCGCCGAGCTTAATCGAACCGGCGTTGAATGTGTCCTGTTTGTAGGGAATTCACGAGAAGGCCCCTTATTAGTCAAAGCTCTCTCTGATCTTGAACAACCACCAAAAATTTTCAGTCATTGGGGGATCACCGGAGGTGGTTTCTCTCAGCGAGTTTCATTTGATGCTCGCCAGAGAACTGCCTTAAGCTTTGTTCAATCTTGTTTTAATTTTTATAGCTCTCCGGAGAACGATCTATCGAAGGAGGTATACCGCCAAGCTACGGCGCTATTCCCTGATAAGTTTACAAATGATTTTATTGACGCCCCAGCTGGCTTTGTGCATGGCTATGATCTGGCTAAAGTATTTATTCAAGCCGCACAAAGTATCACCCTCACCGATGATATGGTGAATAATCGACAGCTACTTAAGCTGGCGTTGGAGCAGATGGACACACCGGTTCAAGGTTTGCTAAAGACGTATGAACAACCATTTAGCGTTTATGACGTGGCACATCCTGATGCTCATGAGGCGCTAGGAGCCGATGATTTGTGCATGGCGAGGTACACTCAAGTGGGAGCCATCAAGCTGTTAGATTCAGCTAAGATTAATAAGGCAGATTAATGATCTATAAAACTCGACCAAAACTCAGTGGTATTCAGCTTTACGGTGTATTTTTGTTTATCTCGATGGTTGTGTTCGCTCTTATCACTTATGGACTTTTAGAGCAGCAAGCTCAGCAATCAATAAGAAACCTGGAGAAAATCAATACCTCAATTAAACTAAGTACGGCAGAGAGTTATATTAGCCAATCCCTGAATAATACCGAAAATTTAGCGATGAAAATTGCCTCACATCAAGTGGTGATTTCTACCGCTTTAGGGGGGGGGGCTACACCACAAGAGATTAGTGATAGACTAGCAATCGTGAAACCAGTGACGGGTAAGCACTATATTGTGATCTTGGATATTCTTGGTGACCCAATTTATCAAGAGTTAACCTTACCGGATGAACTGTTCGCTCAACTGCACACTAAGATTGAACAAGGAGATCTATCGAGTGTGTTTAGGGTATTTACCTTTCAAGATGATAGTAATAACTTAATGGTTGCTCTTCCAATACTGTACAACGGTTTTCTAGAAGGTTTACTTGTGTATGTGAAGCCATTTGATATTGACGCCTTTTTATCACCGTTGAGGTTCTCCGAACAATATCAAGTAAGTTTAATTCAAAGCGATAATAGTTGGGGTATGCCTCCCCCAATTGATTGGACGCAACATACAACATACCTCCCTAGATACGACTTGGATTTAGTTTACAGTATTAACCCTGCTATCTATCAAAACAATCGTAACCAATTTATCCGTTCACTCATCGTTGCGTTATCGATAGCTGGTGCGTTGACATATATATTGGTCTATTTTACAGGTAAAAAGCTCCTCATATCTCCTTATCAGTCACTAGAAAAGTCTGAGCGCCGATTAAAAAAAGTAGCCATTGAAGCCCAAACCGCAAGTGTCGCTAAATCACAATTTATAGCCTCTATTAGTCATGAGTTGAGAACCCCTATGAACGGGGTTTTGGGGGCAGCTCAACTGCTGACACAGTGTAAAAATAAAGATGAGCGTCATGAGCTTGAACAAACCTTGCTCTCTTCCGGGCACCATATGATCTCAATTCTCAACGATATACTAGATTTTTCTAAAATTGAGGTTGGTAAGCTGACGCTTAATCTTTCTGAATTTAAACTGGCTGACCTACACAATAAAATTGAAAATAGTTATCGACCCTTATGCTTAGATAAAGGTATAACGTTTGAAGGAACGGCCTATTCTGAAACATCAATACACCTAGTTGCCGATGAGACCCGGTTAGCACAGATAGCTCTTAATCTTCTCAATAATGCGTGGAAGTTTACTCAAAAAGGGGAGATCCATTTTTCTACCCGGCTCACGCAAATGAATAACAACGATTATCTAGAAATTAAGGTGTCTGATACGGGAATTGGTATCCCCGCAGAGAAACAAGCAACGATATTTGACCCATTCACTCAGGGCGATGGGAAAACTACGCGTAAATTTGGCGGGACTGGACTTGGCTTAACTATTATTTCCAAGCTCGTAGATACTATGCATGGCACGCTTAACTTGGAAAGTAAAGTAGGTGTAGGGACACGCTTTATCATTTGCGTGCCTGTCAAAGTTGTATCACAGCCTAGAGAGCAAATAAATGAACCAATGAAGTTATTTAATGGCGAAGGGCTGAAAGCTTTGATTGTTGAAGACAATCGTGTAAATAGCATCATCCTATCTAAATTCCTAAAGAAAAGAGGTTTTAAGTGTGATATTGCCCTTGACGGACAAAAAGGTTTTGAGCAAGCGAGCAGAACCTTTTATGACGTAATCATGATGGATAACCATATGCCTATTATGGATGGTACTGAGGCTACGAAACGTATTAAGGCTTTATCTTCACCCTATAGTGATAGCATCGTCATCGCTTGTACCGCTGATGCCTTCGAGGAAAACCTAACTAAAATGCGTGAGGTTGGCTGCGCAGAAATCATCACAAAACCAGTCAATGAGGGGGTGTTAGATTCGGTCTTTAATCAATATCTGTCAAACCAAGCTGTAGAAAAGGCCAACAGTCCATAAATTAATCTGCATGACTAGCTTTGGGCACAGAGAGAAATGTTAGGTATAAAAAGCATAGTTTTCATATTCAGTTTGGTTGTGTAACAGTAATCTTATGCTCCGGGCGTTTTTGCGGGGAGGTCACTATTGCCCAGCTCTTTCTAAAATTCCTCGACACCATTATCTCAGTTTTTTCCCAAAAAGATTGACAATCGCTGTTCTAACGCCATGAGCTTATAGTGTACATACTTGTCGCCGAGTTTGGTTATCCGGTTTAACTTAGGCTTTTACTCGTGAAACATTATTTCGGAACCAAGCAAATAAACCGCAGTTTTTATTAAATAGAGAACCTTTTGCTTTTGGAAGCGAGTGTCATTGTAGCGGTTTGGCAGCTAATTCCTTAATTCTTCATGACTCGTTGAATATTGGCAGCGCTAAACACATACGCTTGAGCGGGTAGCTTGCTATGAGTAAGTATATAACCAATGTGGTTCAATGGAACTAAATCAAGAACCTACGATCTGGTCAGCTACATCCACTCTCTCTCGCAGCCCTATTCCTAAACCTCTTTACAAAACAACCAACTGGAAGCAATACAACCAATCACTCATTAACCGTGGTTCTCTGACCTTTTGGTTTGATGAAGAGGCGATAAGCGGTTGGGCGCAAAGCAAACAGAATAAGCGCGGGAGACCACGTCGGTTCAGTGATTTGGCTATCACGACAGCACTCATGGTGAAACGCGTGTTTTCTATGCCACTGAGAGCGCTTGCATATTTCGGAGCATTCCGATCAGTCATTTCGGGATTATCCGATCACCCATTTCGGTTTAAACCGATCACTGATTCCGCGATTATCCGATCACTTTTAGCCTAACTCCGAAATCGGTGATCGGAATAGCGAAAACCGCGATCGGAATGCCCGAAATCCTTCCTTTTTCTCTTTTAAATCAATAGCTCGCTATTCTTTACTTCTTAAACAAGAACGTAAGGAAGCGACAATGGCCAAAAAGAGAACTCCAATGAACAAAATCAAAGAGGTATTACGCCTTAAGTACGACTGCGGTCTCTCCAATCGTGGTATCGCTTCTTGCCTGAAACTCGGCCCGTCCACCATATCGGAACTCCTTACTCGCTTTAAACAAAGCCAACTTGGCTGGCCTCTACCCGAAAGTTGCAGCGATGCTGATCTCACGCAAGCGCTGTATCACGGCAAGAAAGCCAGTCGCGATAAAGTCATGCCAGACTTCACTCAATACGCAGTCGAACTCAGACGTAAAGGCATGACAAAGATGTTGTTGTGGCAGGAATACCATGAGCAATATCAAGAACAAGCTTACGCTTACACTCAGTTCTGCGAGCACTTCACTCGTTGGTTCAAAACTCAAAAGCGCAGCATGCGCCAGCTCCATGTGGCAGGTGACAAGCTGTTTATCGATTACTGTGGGCCTCGGCTTCAAGTGGTCAACCCTGATACAGGTGAAGTGCGCGAAGCAGAAGTGTTCGTGGCGACCTTAGGTGCGTCCAATTACACCTATGTTGAAGCCTTCCCGAGTCAAGGTAAGTCTTACTGGTTAGAGGCGCATGCCAATGCGTTCGAGCACTTCGGTGGTGTACCACAGCTCTTGGTTCCCGATAATCTACGTAGCGCGGTCACCAAAGCCAATCGTTATGAGCCGAGACTTAACGACAGTTATCAAAAACTGGCGAATCACTATCAAACCGCAGTGATGCCAGCTCGCCCTTACAAACCGAAAGACAAAGCCAAGGCAGAGAATGCCGTGCTCCTAGTGGAACGCTGGATCATGATGCGACTACGACATCAAACCTTCCATACCTTCAAAGAGCTGAACCTTGCCATCCGTGAGCTTATGAATGACTTAAACGAACGTGAGATGAAACAGTATGGTGCGAGCCGCAAAGCGCTGTTCGACAAACTCGATAAGCCAGCGTTAAAGCCGCTACCTAAGCAGCGATACCTCTATACCGAAACCAAGCGAGCCAAGGTTGGGCCTGATTATCACATAGAATATCGCCGCCACTACTACTCGGTGCCACATCAACTTGTTGGTCACCATGTCGAACTGGAAGCCTCCAACCGTCTGGTGCAGATCTACCATCAAGGTAACTTGGTAGCCCAGCATCCACGCAGCCAAAGAGAGCGCGGAAACAGCACCCAACCAGAGCACATGCCGAGTAATCATCAACATCAGAAGTGGTCGCCTGGACGCCTGCTCAACTGGGGAGCCAATATCGGCCCAGCCACACGAGAAGTCATCAATAAGATGCTCTACTCCAAGCCTCATCCAGAGCAGTCGTATCGCTCCTGCCTTGGGCTGCTCAATCTGAGTAAAGCGCATGGCGAGTCGCGCTTAGAGCAAGCCTGTAAAGATGCGCTGATGCTGACAAAACCGAACTACACCTTCATCAACAATCTGCTGAAGAACAATCGTGAAGGACAACTGAGCAAAGACAACACGAGCACGCCGAACCTTGTTCATAGCAATGTCCGTGGCCCGAACTGTTATCACTAGGAGAAATACAAATGAACGCACTGAACGACCAACTCAAAACCCTCCGCTTGAGCCATGCAGTGAAAGCGTTAGAGCAGCAACAAGAACAACTGAGCACCTACGCAGAGCTGGACTTCGAGGAAAGGCTAAGCCTACTTCTGGAAAGTGAAATCTTGAATCGCAATCAGACAAAAATCCAACGCTTAAAACGGCAAGCCAAACTGAGAGTGGATGCTCAGCCGAGCCAACTCATCTACAAGGAGGGACGAAATCTCAATCGTAAACAGATGAGCGAACTTCTAACGGGCAGTTATCTACATAAGCACCAGAATATCTTGATCACAGGCCCAACAGGTGCTGGCAAAACGTATCTTGGCTGCGCACTGGCAACCAGTGCCTGCGACCAACAACACACGGTCAGATACTACCGATTAACTCGCCTGCTTGATGACCTGACCGCAGGTCGTCTGGACGGTAGCTATCAAAAGCAACTTCAATCGTTGGCTAAGAAAGCTCTACTAATCCTCGACGACTGGGGGATGGAAAAGCTAACCCAAGAGCATGCAGGTCACTTATTAGAAGTGCTTGAAGATCGTTACCAAAACAGCAGCACGATCGTCATCAGTCAGTTACCTGTAAAGGAGTGGTACAACATGATCGGTAACGCCACTGTCGCAGACGCTCTAATGGATCGGCTGGTACACAATAGTCATCGAATAGAACTAGGAGGTGAGTCGATGAGAAAACTGGCGCAATCCGATCACTTAGAGTAAAAATAGGAAGAGAGAAAAACGGCAGGATCAAGTGATCGGAATAAACCGAAACGAGCGATCGCAATCACCGAAATACGCAGCGCTACAAGGATTTGTCGACTCGCTATTTAGATTTCCATGTTCCATTAAGTTGTCCACATTACACCTGCATCAGCGTAGAGCTAAGCAAGTTGGGGTCTCATTTAAGGAGCAATACAGCACCTAGCCACTGATGTTACTGGCCTTAAGGTTTATGGCGAAAGCACATATTGCAGTCGATACAAGCACTCATGAAATTATTGCAGCCGAGCTAAGTTTATCGACGGTTACAGATGGAGAAGTCCTCCCTAACTTACTGAAACAAACACGCCGAAGCCTCCTTGAGGTGTCTGGTGATGGCGCTCACGACACGAGAGCGTGGCACGCAGCTATTAAGATTAAGCGAGTCAGAAGGAACAACCTTCTGGGAGCGTGGTCACCCCCAAAATCTCGCCGTGGGTTGCCAGAAGTTATACGGCTCACATAAGTATTGGAAAGAGCGGTATGGATACCACAGACGTTCACTGTCAGAAACAGCGATGTATCGAGTTAAACAGTTGCTAGGAGGGCGATTGAGCTTAAGAAATTACAATGCGCAGGTGGGTGAAACTTACGCGATGATAA
>NZ_JBGOOI010000092.1:0-13461 GCF_041439605.1 Vibrio sp. 1F169
AGATTAGGTTTTTTGGTGAAGTTTGTGTTTTGGGGAGTCACACTTGGAGTTCTGTGAATAAGTGTACGCGAGAACTAACGCTTTTCTCTAAATATTAATTATTAATTATTAATTATTAATTTTAGGCCATTCGATAAAGACTGATAGGTTCGACGCTCTTTGTTTAACATCATAGGGTAGGCAGCTAATCAATGGACAAGAGTAAAGGATTGACGAGAGAGCAAATAAGGTCTTTTCGCCGAGCGAGATGGTTATTTAGGACCATTACCGAGGTTCGCAAATGTCGAATTAATTCAAGATGTTTTAACGGAAGTTAGGGAGATAGCTCAAAGCCCAGAGCCGCATCCCCTGTATGGTCGTTATTCTGTCAGGGATTGGCATTTAGTATCGACGAAAATTAAAGAGTTGCTCACAGATTCAGCTTTGATCCCAAAGCTACAGTCTCTGATTGGAGACGATTTAGCTCTTTGGCGCTCAAAAATTTTTCACAAGAAATCTGGAGAAAACGGTACAGGTTGGCACCAAGAGTGGGGAGATTTCGATGGTGAAGAAATTGGCAATAATAAGCCTAGTTTAAGGCCTAAACATGAAAGGCGGGATCGTTGGTGGAATTTAACTGTTTGGGTCGCCCTTACTGATGTTGAGCTTGATTGCGCTCCGTTGCGTTTCATTCGTGGTTCACATAAAAAACAATATCCTAAAACCATGGTTCCAATGACAGAATCTGAGTTTTGGCATGATCCATTTATTGACTGTAAAACAAGCGAAGATGTTGTCGAAAGGGCGAACAATTACACACTAGTATTGGACGTTGATACCAGTGGGCTTTTTGAAAATTATCAAATTAGTGGGAAATCATTCGAGGATGTTAAAGCCTATGTTCGAGCTGAACTTGCAAAATTACCTGCAAAAAAAACATTGGGTGTAGACGAGAGCCAAGAAGATATAGTGACGATCCCTATGAAAAAAGGGGAATTTGTTATTTTCACGGAAAGAACCATGCATGGTTCTCTTCCTAATACATCTTATAATGACCGGTTTGGCATTAATTTTAGAGTAACGGCAACGGATACGGAAATTTATCCATTTCGACACTTGGGCGACTTTATTGATGGCTCAAACATAGATATCACAAGACATTCGAGCTTACTGCTCTGTGGTAAGGATCTGTCTAACACACGTAACAGTTATACGTGAGAAGGGAGGTTAGAAAGTGATTATCAGCAAACAAATGCATGACATGAATATTCTGAATGATGCTTCTGCCTTACTTGGGTGTTCGACTTCTAAAGAGCTCTATCAAAAATTAAGAGCTTTAATAGAGCGACACGAGACTGTGAGAGTGAAGACAGGAATAAACCTTGTGGCAGCAGAAGGCCCTATGAGTTTACAAGCTCGGGGACTACTAAGTTGTGACTTGGGGTCTAGAGCCTCAGGCGGTTCTATTGGGCGAAATAACCGCTTTTTTACGGGGCTTGATCAAGCTGATGAAATAGAAGCACTTTGCATAGTATTACTTAAGGAATTATTTGAATGCAATCATGCAGACCCTAGGCTTTTAGGAGGGCTTCATGCTAATACGGTTGTCTATGCAGTTCTCAAAAACCATTTCAACGTATCAGATATGTCCACCCTCAATACATTTTATGGTGGTAACTCAAGTAACCATAGTTTAGGCCCCCCGGGGATCTTGAACTATTCCATTTCAGATCTTCCTGTGGATCCGAATACCCTCGAAATTGACTTAAACGCCTTTGAATACATGGCTAAGTTTAGACACCCGAAATTAGTGAGTTTAGGGGCAGGTCTCAACCTTTTTCCCTTTCCTGTAAAAGAGATAAAAGACATTATTTCTCGTTGGGGAGGGATGTTACTTTTTGATGGCTCACATCAAGCAGGGTTGATTGCTGGTGGAGTTTATCCAAACCCTCTGTCTTTGGGAGCTGATATCTACACTGCATCGACAGGAAAGACGTTTAGTGGTCCTCAGGGAGGAGTAATTTGTTGGAATTCGGAAAAGTTTTCTTCTCCGATTAGCACGACTATATTCCCAAAGCTAACTGGTTCACATCAACTTAATCGAATTGCTGCCCTGACGGTCTCATGCTTAGAATTAAAGGAATATGGCCTTGAATATATGGCTCAAGGGATGCTTAATGCTAGGCAACTTGCTAGTAATTTACAGGCGCACGGGTTGGAGGTGCTCTGTTCTGATGAAGGCTTTACTGAAACTCATCAAGTTGTTGTGAAATGGACTCGAGAAGAAGGTGCGCGTTTAGCATGCTACCGTCTAGCTGATGTTGGGGTTTTTGCTAATGCAGTCCCACTTCCTGAAGATAGAGAGTTGTTATCTGGGATACGTTTTGGTGCAACAGAAATTACTCGATTAGGGGTTACACAAAGTCAAATAGTTGTTTTAGCTGAGGTAATCGCAGGCGTTCTACAAGGTAATTACAATTTGAAGGAGGCGCGTAATGTAGTAAGTGAGTTAGCCTCAACATTTTCTGGCTTTAAATATAGCTTGGAGGGTGGACAATGATTTCAATTACAGAACTGTTTACTTACTTATTTGTTACGTTGCTATATGCGTTTATGCCCGGTCCTGCAATGCTTTACAGTATTGCTCAAGCTGTGTCAGGAGGGAAGAAAGTAGGAATTATGGCAGCTTTTGGCCTTCATATAGGAGGTTATTTTCATGTAATTTTAGCTGTATTAGGTTTGTCTTCTGTGCTTTTAGCTAATCCTTCTCTCTATTCTGCCATTCAAAAGCTAGGAGCTCTCTATCTTGTTTGGTTGGGTTTCCAACGTATCTATCTATCAAAAAAATTACGTATTACTTCTTGTGAAAGCAATCTTACCTCTCCTAAAAGAACGTTTATTGATAGTGTCATTGTAGATATTCTGAACCCTAAAGCCGCAATTTTCTATCTTGCTTTTCTCCCACAGTTTGTGAATGAAGCAGGAAGTGTTGCTGTTTGGCTCCAACTGCTTATTTTGGGAGTTGTTACGAATTTATTGTTTAGTAGTGCTGATCTGTTAAGTGTTTTGATGGCGAGTCATCTACAGAAAAAGTTTCAAGCAAGAAGTAACTGGGTTGATTTTTTCTCAAGGTGGTCTGGTAGTATTTTTATACTGTTAGGTGTTATGGCCTTGGTAAACTCCTCGTACAATTAGGGGAAGGGACACACTTCTCGGATTTTTAATTCAAGTTGATTTACGATGTAATGACTTAGGTTAGACGGTAGTGTTACTCGTTACTTAATTCGGAGTTAGCTGCCACTCATGTTGTGAGGAGGAGTGATAAATGGAATATCCACTTATAGGAGCATGTCAGTGCGGGCAAGTGACCTATGACTTGTATGAAAAACCACTAATGGTCTTTGCTTGTCACTGTACAGAGTGCCAAAAACTGTCTACCAGCCCATTTAGCATTACAGCAGTTGTCGATGCCGAGAAAATAGAGTTTTCTGGTCAACTGAAAACTTGGGAACGTTTAGCTGATAGTGGCAATCGTAATTGCGCGATGTTCTGTCCAAATTGTGGAAACAGAATTTACCATTTCAATCCAGATGCACCGCAAACGGTTAAATTAAAGTTAAAACCAACTGATATGTCGGCAGCTGATATTTTCGAACCTCAAGCACATGTTTGGGTTAGTGAAAAACTAGATTGGTACCAAATACCAACTAATGTAAAGGTTTTCCCTGAGCAGCCGGGGTAGCGGTGAGCAAGTGTTTAAGATATTAAAATACTTGTTCTAATCTATTGAGGTTTAGGGAGTTTCATTGCATTAACTTACTTTTGGCCAGAACTTTCATAGGTTGAATCTTTATCTGTGGCACTTTCTAACTCGAAAGTGCCCCAAAGTGAGCCAGAGAGGGATTGAACTCAGTTTCAAACCCTGCAACTTGCCTTACTTTTCCTCATACCTAGAGATCCAACAACGTAGTTAAATTTTCTAATCCATAACAGACTGACCTTCAATCACAGTTACGTACGAATATGTTGCTCACTATTTCTAGGCTGTTGAATAGTAGAAAACAAAGGGAAGTTTTTGATTGATAAAGTGCCTTGAATCGGAAGCAATATGTGCTCGCACGCTTTTTAATTTAAAATTAGATCTAAACTGAATTATATGCATACTTTTCAGTTGGTTAGAGAGAGTGCTTGCGATATGCTGAATACATCAATTCGTGCTGGCACGATATTAAAATGTTATATGATTTAAGGAGAAATCTTTGAGTAATTGGGATGATGTTGCTGATAAAGTTGAGTTTAATCTTCAATTAATCAGCGAGTTACTTATTAATACAGTTCCATATTCTAGCCAAGTTCTCGATTTTGGTTGCGGGTATGGAAGAGTAACTAATGAGCTTTATGACTTAGGTTATAAAAGTATTTGTGGTGTTGATTCTTCATTGGAAATGATTAATCGTGGGAACAATGAATTCCCGCATCTAGAGCTGAACTACTCAAAAGGTTCACCGCTTCCTTTTTCTGATTCTTCCTTTGATGCTATTGTTACATGTGCCGTTTTTACGTGCATTCCAGAAGAGCAAGCTAGGGTAAATGTTGTTTCTGAGCTACTAAGAATTTTAAAACCAAATGGAGTCATTTATTTAGCTGAATTTTGCTCTGATGAAAGTGTTTTTTTTACTTCTGGTGTTGGGGTTCCAATGTGGCACGGTTCTCAAGCTGAAATTGAAAATATAGTTGATGGGTCTGTATTAGAAAAGTCTATCGTTGTTAATAATCAAACGATGACAGGGCATAATAGTAAAGCTTGTCACGTAGTGGTTAGAAAAATCATATAACAAAGCAATCAACACGATTTACTACATTCGGCGTTGTAGGTTTGTCTTTAGTTTCAGTGATTAAGGCAGTAAAATTCAACTAAGTCTGTGTCGTAGTAAACGTGTTATTGCGGCGTTAGCTTAAACATGGAAGTGAGCATGAAAATATTTAGTTTTTTATTTAATACAAACCAAAGTGAAATCGGATATGTAGTGAAATCATATCTATTGCATGCTTGTGTGACTTTTCCTTTAGTATTCGCTGCGTCATACGTTTGGGGTTCTGAACTTGTTGCTCCGGATGATAGACAGGAATCGTCATTATTGTTTTTGATTATTCTAGCTCCGGCTGTCGAAACGCTTCTAATGGTTCCAATATTAAAGCTTATACAAATGTTTAATTTTGAAGTAGTGATGACTTCAGTAATTAGCGCGCTGACATGGGCCGCAGCACATACTTTTAACAGCGTGCTAAACGGATTTGGCGTACTTTTCTTGTTTTTTATTCTTTCAATATCCTATTTAATTTGGCGTCAAAAATCATTTAAATCGGCATTTGGGGTTACATTTGGCATTCATGCCTTAAATAATGCAGTGGTGTTTTTAAGCTAACAAACGACTATGGCGTCAATGATTAATTTTTGGCAGTGTTTTCATCCCACATGGCGCCATCTCTCAGCATAGAGTTAAGAGTCACAACCATCTTTCGAACACACGCGATTATTGCGACTTTCTTAGGCTTTCCGGCAGCTACAAGTCGAGCATAAGTTGCTTTGAATACGGGGTTACATTGCATGGCTGACATCATTGCCATATATAACACTGTGCGTACTTGCGCTCGACCGCCTTGGATCACGCGCTTACCTTTGTAGCGCCCACTTTCGCGTGTTATTGGAGCGACACCAATTAGTGATGCCGCTTGTTTATTTGTGATGTAGCCAAGTTCTGGTACGTTGCTAATTATTGATGCAGCGGCAATGTTTCCTATTCCAGGGACGCTCTGCAATATTGTGTTTTTAGCCTGATATTCAGGGCTATCTTCAATGAGTTTAACGAGCTTTTCTTCTAACTTGGTGATTTGATTTTTTATCGTGGTTAGCATCGGTTTGATAGTCGGATGGAGAGAAGCGGGAAGTATCTGGATTCGGTTCTTTTCCATGGTTTGCATGGATAACAACTGGTTTCGGCGAATGACTAAGTCACTCATTAGGCGTATGTTTTTTGGCTTTATGACAGTAAGAGCTGGTTTGATTGCTTCTCCATAGTGAGCAATCAATTCTGCATCTAAACGATCATTTTTGGCTCTGCGGCCAATAGCACCAGCGAACCGTTTTATGTGGACAGGGTTTGCTCTGACAATAGGTAATTGAGCCTCTGCACATGCAAGAACAAAAGGCATTTCTAATCGGCCTGTTGCTTCAATAACGATTCGTTCAGGACTGTGACTCTTAATCGTTTTGAGTGCTTTTTTGATGCCTTTATCATTGTTCTCTACTGAGAAAAATAGGTCTAGTGGCCTGATGTGGATGTCTAATTGTGTTTTGCCGGTATCAACTCCAACGTTGATGCTTTGATTGATTTTGGTATTCATAATAAGCTAACTCATGCTTGCGTAATGCGGGTTCGAGACCCAGTCGACTATTCGAGGTTTATGCTTGAAGTCCTATGTAGCGTTCATGTTTGTTATCGGTCTCTCGATAGAGGAGCCAGCGTTTAAACGAACTGCTACATAGAAAGCTTTAGTTGCAGCTAAAGCCTGGGTCTCACATTACCCGATTGGAGTGCTTATTATCCATACAAGCATTTAAGGTTTCGAGATACTTTGTCTGATCTTGTATAAACAATTTAGAGGTATAGATCTAAATCGTTTATGTCCAGAGGCTTCATAGACCTGAAGTTTTACTCGTCGTCGCGACTCAAGGCGAGTTCCAATGATATATTTTGTAACTGCAAGCAATTAGCTTTGTCGATAAGAGCTGATAACAAAGAGAGCCAAAGCTGACTAAATTGATTAACCAATAACTTTCAATGTTTTTGGTTATAGTATGTGTAATACAAATCCCAATAATACTTGAGTTATTTCAAATGAAACAAGAAGTACATAGGTTTGAGCTATCAATAAATAGCACTATCTCTGAAGTCTATGGCCACTTTACTAAGGCAAATAGTGACCAAAGCCTCGATAGAATGTTTGAAGGTCTTCAAAAAAAACTCAGGAAAATTACCTGCTCAGTGAGAGAGAGGGAGTGTACTCTCATTAATGTGTACATTGCATACGGCAGAAGACAAGAGGACTTTGATGGTAGAGGGAAGACTTGTAATTCTTTTCCTACAAGGAGAATCGAAAGTATAATGAACACCCATTCTAACCTTTCGCCAGAAGACCTGCTAGGTGAGGCTTTACGATCTTTAGAGCACTGAGCTGGAACTTTAACGTTTTCTAGATTAGCGCATGATAGCTGAAAATATGAGCAAAAAAATTAAGAGTAATTAAACACCATGACAATGCGATAGAGTCAGACCATGCTCTAATCAAAAAGCTCATCGAAGCGATTCAAGGTCTTTAAAGGTTACGGATATTGAACAAGAGTCAATTTGATTTTTGGTTAAGCCGTGACCGGGCAGAGGTGAGAGTGCACGAGGGATCAGCGTTTTTGAATGAACTCTTCAATACATTTACAGTTTAAGTATAAAATGAGGCGGCCAAATAGCCGTCCCAGACACACCATCTGACTTGTTTATTCACTCATTCCTTTAAGCCAAAAATTAATTCAATTTCATCATCAAGTCTTCTGCCCGTTGGTATAAAACCAAGTTTTTGATAAATAGAGAGCGCATTGCCTTTTTCTTTATCCATCGTGGTCAGGGAGACGCCTTTTAAACCGATAATGGAAGCGTATTTCTTACTGAAGTTAATCGCTTGACTCCCCAATCCCTTTCCTTGGAAACGATGGTCAATCATGACGCGCCATACATATAAATGCTCCTTTTGAAAGTGTTCATCGTGTGTGTCCAGTATTCTAGGGTCAATCAGAGAGATCAGGCCCGCAGGTTTATCGTTTAAGTAAATACCATAGTTGATACTATCGTCGTTAAAACTGGCTTCTGCAAGCCACTCTGCGTTGTTAGCAATGAGTTGTTTTTGAGACTCTTCCACTGAGAGAGCAATAATGTCATCGATAATGGTATTGTTTATTTTTAAAAAGCTAATTTTATTCATGCTTATTTACCTTGGGTAGGTATTTCATTAAAAGTAACTGGCCAATGTAAGGATCTTGATAAGCTAATCTTGAGTTATCAAAATGGTAATGCCGCTTTTGTTCCTGTCATTTAACATAGGCTCTTCAACTATCTTATAGATCTCTTTATCTGGCGCATGCTAGAACTCGCCAATCGTTTTTCATTAAGGTATATAGTCACAGTAGAGTATGCTTTCTCAAACAATGAGGATGGAAGTTCTTGTTTCCTATTTTGTCTGCACCCATGACAGAAATATGAGTTCCAAGCGTTGCCCACGATGATTAAAAAAAAGGGTCCGTACAGTATTTTTGCAACAGTCCCGTTACAAGAACCAAAACAAAATCCCTGCTAGAGTGCTTACTAGTGTAATGAAAGAGAGCTTTAACGTGTTCTAAGCCAGTTACATGTTGTATGTCACTTATCAACTAAAATGGTGGCTCTTCTCTTACCGCCTTTGCACTCAACAGTGACGTTCACTCCATTGACGAGTGCTTTCTCATTATTCGCTCTGGCTCTCACATCGAGTTCAAATTTGGACAACGAGTTCGGTAAGCGCAAAAGAAAGAGTGCTGGTTACCCTTTTGCTTTGGTACAGGCCAAATCTTGATGTTATCGAAGATGGCCAATCGCAGTGCTAAAATAGACAAAACTCTGGAATATTGCAGCTAATGTTATCGAAAGCTATTCTGCACTATTTTTGTAGTTTGCGTAATTGGTGTAGCCAAACTCAACACCAATGATACGAACCGCCATATAAGTTTTAGCCCAGACCATTTGACGTATTATTCCGGAATCTTTTGTCTCTTACAGTATGACTTTGTAAGTAAAATCATTACATAATGAAAGCGTATTCACTAGGTTGCTAGTTCAAACCTTGATGCTTTGGTTTTTCTAATAGCGATAAGATGTCGCTCCTAATGAATTGATAGCAGAGTAGTTTCTTACGTCTAAAGCGGGACTTGATTGGCTGAACCAACGATAAATATAGGACGATTCACAATAATGCCGTGCTTGGCCGACATATCACTCAGATTGACATTACTCATGGGCGTTGATTAAGCGACTTTCCATACTTGTTAGAAGAATATTTATTACTTCTAAATCGTAGTCAATACAATGTTTCTAAAAATGACGTACTCTCTTACCTTTATCGTTTGGGTATAAAGAGAGTCGATTTAAAAGTGGGCAGTAAAACGTTGAATATTTTATAAAACTTTGACCAGAACGTTATATAAGGGCTTCAAGGAAGGTAATAACCTTAGTCTTTCGGTCTTTTTTATGACGTTGTCACAATGAAAGTTGGGTGAGGCGATAATTCCCCTCACTCAATTAGTACCTGAATATGATAACAATAAGGCCGATGGGTAGGAAAAGTCTAAAAGTTTCGTACAACGTCATACCATCCGGATGAAGGTGGACGTTAAGTGGGAAGGTGATGAAAGGGTTCCACATGACTCCGCGTTTAATCGAAGAAGGGACCTGTCGTATGACAAAAGAAAGTGCCGCGCCGTTTTTTTTTCTTATCCTTATTTTTTATTGATTTAACTATTTATCTCCCCACGCGCCGTCCTTTATTGATGGCCATTTACTTGCTCGGCTAATGAGAAAGTTGTGCTAGTTCGTCTTTATTCAATCCTGTGACATCCATAATGGCTTCCTGATCTAGACCATTAAGCATCATCTTGTGCGCCATCTCCTTGAGGGCTTTTTGGCGACCTTCTTGACGTCCTTCTTGGCGGCCACGTTGCTCGCCTTGTTGGCGCAATTGTTCTGCAATAGTCATAAGTGTTTTCTCGTGTTTCGGTACTGATGAGGCCAGTGACGTAATTAACGCCTCTAGGTTGATTTCTGTTCACGCATTCATTTTAAGATTGGCCAATGGGAGAGATATTTAAAGCGAGCTGACTGCCCTATAGAAACTAACCTAAACAAGGGCTCTGTTAGTTTCTATATGAATTCTGGGCCTCTTAATTGAGGGGGGTGTAGTGAGGGTTTTGAAAGAAGCGACTATTTCGCGATCAAGAAATCCTCAATTGATTTTCCAGCATCAAGCTGTTCTTGAATTATGGAAGGGGTGCGACCTTGACCGGTCCAGGTTTTTTCTATGCCGTTCCCGTCTGTGTAACTATATTTAGCAAGGCGAGGCTTACGTTTACCTTTTATTTTATTCTTTGATTGACCTGCTAGAGCTTCTATAAGAGCTTCAATATTAACACCATCGACCTTGATTTGCTTTGCGATTTCAGCGACTTTGGATTCTTGTTCAGCACGAGCTTCGCGCTCTACTTCTTCGCTCTCTTGGCGTTCAAGAAAGACGGTCGTTAACTTATTCAGTGCTTCTTCAAGTTCCTCAAGTGTTAATTCACGAGAGAACGCACGAAGCGAGCGGATATTAAGTAAAGTTTTTATCATTTCGGTCATGTTGAGTCCATTTACATTTAAATTGAGATAATATTACAAATCAATAAGATACACAAAAATTGTCGAAACACGTTTTCTCCAAAAATAGCGTTGTGAATATTCCCTCTTAGGCATATTTTTCTAAATATCAATGAGTTATTGCCTATCTTCATCCGAGAATGATGCTTTTTTAGGGTAAATAGTTCGAGCGTCGCTAAAGCTTATGGATTTAAAGTGGCTGTACTGAATATCTTTGATTAATTTAGTGTTCAAACTTTCATGAGTAAACGCACAGTAAATATGCAAGTTATTGATGGCTATAGAGGATAGAGCACTCTCAAGTTGAGTTTCAGTAACCATGTAGATCAAAGGGGGTATTTCGGAACATCTCATATAACCATCAACCTCGTCATAGCATGTTGATTATTGCATGTGTCTGCATAAAGAAAAGTATGAATAGTCCTAAACTCTTATTGTGTCTCTGCATTGAAAACTGGCGTCCGTAAGGTTTGGGTGAAATTTTCACCTACCACTAGGATGGAAGGCTCCGTGTCACAAGGTGAGTATCGCAGTATATTATACTAGACCTAAATCCGGATTTAGGTGGAAAAATGAAGAAGAGAATTGGACCCTATGCGCAAACCTAGCCTAGCTAATGCCAATTTTAAAAGGTTCATGCGTAAGCCAGAGTTGCGTATTGAAAAGCTCTCTCTTTATGACCTATTTGGTCAGACTGGCTTTGGGTGCGTTGTCATATGGGAAAGCTTTCAGTCAAGGTTGAAGATGGGTATTTAGTCGGACATTGTCTACCCAAGGTAAAACCGAGAAATAGAAAGGCACTATTCAATCGTATAATCGTTATCACTCTCGGTGCAATAAAAGGTGAATGACTTCATCTTTCTCTTCAGAGTCAACTTCAACGCGATAAAAGCCTTTGGCTTTTAGCGCTTCAATTAACGCTTCCAACCGATGGGTTTTCACCGTCATAGCCAGGGGTTTTATCTGGTTATTGTCTTCATCAAACCCTTGCTCTATGCTTTTTTCTTTCATGTAAAGAGTATCTCGTTCCATTTCTTTTGTGGGGTCTTCCAACATAGTTGGAAACTGATGCTGCTCAAATAATTCCGTTAACATGATATAGAGTTCATCAGCCTGTGAGAACTTGGCTTGATACCCGAGATTCAGTTGATTTACCTCCCACATTTTTTTTTCGAGGTTGCCTGTTACACTTCGGCCAATACTGATCATGGTTTTGAGTTCATTTTTACATGTCGAGAACTGAGGCCGTTTTACTTTTGGTTTGATGAATTTTACCAACAGTTCATTTCTTCTTTTCGTTGTCCAATATCCACCTTGTTGACTCATGGTTAAATACAGTGCGAGAAGCGCATTCGTCACGATCTCATCAAGGGCTTGATAGTGCTTAAGGTTTCGACTCATGAATTTATTCTTTCTCTTTAATTGAAGCTTCCTAGCTGTTTTTCACGATTTTAAATTGAGTGCGTAATCAGCGTGTATTAAGGCTTAAATAATAAGGCGCATTCAAAAATTAACGGGGAACGCGAACATATACCTGCTCAAACTTTAATGGCACCGCTCGTCGCAATCCCGTAGCTGGCGAAGCCAGTCGAAGGGTGAGCAAGCGGTATTTCGAACCTCTTAAACCACCATGATTAAGCCTCTTTTCTAGACACAGAATCAATAGAAGGTAAGAGATCCTAAATATTTTTTTAATTGATTGATACTGTTAACTTTTCTTATTCTTTTTTCAAGCGAGACTATCGAATCATCAATCATTTCAAGATACTTTTCCATTTTGGCTTGCGTCTTCTTCTTGCTTGGTGCTGAGAATTGTCTCCAGACTTGAGACTTAACTCCTTGTTGGCTAAAGATGTCACGGTGGGCCCGATTTAAATCCAGGAGCTTCATTTCGAGCAAATGCTCCATTCTCACTAAAGTTGTTTCATCAAGAAGGTGCTCAGAATCGGGGACATATTCTGTCAGCATTCGGACTAAGGTCATCACATCATTCTCTCGTTTGGCCACCGCCAGTTTCTGCATTAAACGATGTTTCTCTTCTTTCTTTAACGGGTCAGACTCTTTATCTGGATGGATAACACTCGCAATGCGTTTGTACATTTTGTTGAGTTGAGTACCTCGGAACATTTCTTTGATGTTAAGCGCGTCGTCGTCTTCACTCTCAAAATAATCGAATTCAAAATCGTCCCAATCGTCCTCATTTTGGGCCCGTGGTGAAAACGAGTCGTTATTATGTTTAACAAAAGAGGCCCATAAGGTACTGATAAAAGCTTCAATGGCGAATGGATCACCAGAAGCCAGAATTTCACGGATTTTTTTGTGGGGTAAATCAATATCAGCGCCGAACATCTCCTTCATGCCGTTTTCAAATTCTCGACAAGCTGCATTGAGCGCTTGCTGTTTCTCTTTCTGAAATACTTTATTATGATAGGTTTCATACTCTTCGCATAACGCCTCGACTTTGTCTCTATCATTGATAAAAGGGCGATCAAGCAATTCAATTAACTCCTGTTCAATCGCTTGCATCAAGCGATTGCGGATATTGGTTTTGAGTTTTTTTGAGGTCAAAAATGACATCAAGTGCTTAACCCAGGCACAGTGAAGATGGTCGAGCTTTTTATCATAGGGAGTCAGTTTATCTTTGTATTCAGAAAAAAGCTGATTGACCTTGAGCTCGGCCTTTTGATTACGCCGTTCATTTTTTTCAATCTTCCTCCAGAGCTCAGATAAATAATCCGACTGAGAATGTGGAACGTTGTTTGAGTGAAAAATAGGAAGTGTCATATCCGTCCTTTTCTCTTCTAGTAACCCATGTGTTTTTCTAGGCTAACAGCGTAAGAAGAGAAACACCTCGAAGTAATACTAATTTATGTTCCTTGAGTTTGAATTACCCTCTGACGCTGATAAATCGAAACGCTAATCTTAGTATTCAATGGGCCATTCATTTTGTAAAGCAGCAAGCTTAAGCGGCTGAATAAGAACCGTGACC
>NZ_JBGOOI010000093.1:0-13384 GCF_041439605.1 Vibrio sp. 1F169
GGTCAAGATAAGGTTGCGATAGCAATCTTATCAACCAGTTAGCTGTTTTTCGTTTTTTTCGTCGTCACATCTCCTCTGATTTCGTCAATGCCATTCTCCATATTATCAATGCCTTTCGGCTACATGGGTCGGCTTACTCCAACGCACGCCATCTCATGTGAACAGCAAGGGCATGTTCTTATCGCTTTGCTCCTTATCGGGGCGGTGAGTGGCGGCATCCTATAGACCAAGTTCAATAACAGCAGTTGAAGTCGAACTCTTAAGGCGTGTGCTTGACCACGTAAAAATCCGTAGTCTCGAACTCGTTGTCGCCCTTTGGGGAGCACGTGCTGCAAAATGAGCAGCAAGAACTTGAGAGTCGGTAAGGTGCGTGTTCGCCATGCATTGGTTTGGCTCTCTTTATAGCGGAACGTGACCGTATCATTAGTGATATGGATGATGTCTTCATCAGGCAATACACCACGATAGAGATAGCGCGACAAATAGTTGAGCGCCGACTGACCATAACCAACCTGCCTACAATCGACCGCCCATTGTTTGGGAGTTGATGGTCGCTGAACAGCTTCGCAGATAGCGACAGCATCATTAAGGTCGTTCTTTCCCTTCGTTCGATAAGGCATTACGTATTTAACAGCCATAATGCGGGCGTCGTGACCGAGTGTATTGAGTGTTCTTGCCCAATAATGTGCACCACCACACGCTTCAACGCCTATACGCACGAGTGGCATATTTGCTATTGTAGTCAGTAGTTTAGAGCGGGTTACTGACTTATGAAGTAAGACTTTACCATTTTGGTCTACGGCATGAAGGCTAAAGTGGTTTTTAGCTAGGTCGATACCGCAGAAATAAGAATAATCAGACATGGTGCCTCCGGTGCAATTAAGTACCACATAAGTGTGGCAGATACTCGGAAAGGGGGAATCCATGTCATTCGTTATACGTTTCCGGAGGATTTGACATTGGAAGAACTAGTTCAGAAATTAGCTTCAATTGATGAGCTGGAAACTTGGAAGCAACATTGCCAAGGTTACAGTTCCCAAGAGAAGAAAGCTGCGTTCGAGCGTGCTCAATCGCTGTGGATTGCCAGAAAAGTGTCAGAGAATACTCTCTATCTTCATCCCGAAGTTATCTCAGATCTTCAAAAGCAAAACTGGCTTCCAAATGATCTGCAAAAGCGCATGATATGGGCAAGTGTGTTGGCTTCTGGTGAGGGTAGCGATAGTAGACAACGTTTCAAGTCTATCAAAGCTAGCTTACTTAAGAGACATGGTAGAGATTGGTGGGAAGATGTCTATAAACGTCAAAAACCTGCATTTGCAGCTAAAGAACGTATTCGTAATCAAACTGCTTCAAACGGTGCTGCTGTTAATATGCTTATGGCAAAAACTCACTTATTCGGTGATATTGCTAGAGACCAAATACACAGTGCATTGAGCATGGTTCCTAAGTGGTAAAAAACGCATAACAAATAAGGATTAAGGTGTTGCGTAGCCAACACTAAATCCCGAGTGTTGAACAAGCCCGAAGCCACTTTATTAAGTCAATTGTACGATTGAACTTGAAGGGCGCACCGCTTTGAGGCTTTTCTCAAGGCGAGCGAGGCCAAGATAAGGTTACGATAGCAATCTTATCAACCAGTTAACCATTTTTCGTTTCTTTCGTCGCCACACCCCCTCTTTTTTCGTCAATATCATTCCGTTTACTTTCCTTGCTCATGAATAGCAGTTGGACTATTATTTGTACATTATTTTGTACTTTTGGAGTTCGATATGAGCCGTATTCATCTTGACCAAGATATTAAGCCCCTTTCTGAGTTTCGTGCTGGTGTAACCTCATTTATCAAGCAAATTAATGAAACCCGTCGCCCGCTCGTAATAACACAGCGTGGCAAGGGTGTTGCTGTTGTCCTTGATGTTGCTGAATATGAAGCAATGCAGGAAAAAATCGAGTTGCTTGAAGAAATGAGAGCAGCTGAGACGCAACTCGCTTCTGGTTTAGGAGTGTCTAATGAAGATGCACGCGCTCAAGTTTTAGGGCGAATCAAATAGTGGAAGTAGTTTGGTCTCCATTAGCTCTTGAAAAGCTTGGTGATGCTGCTGAGTTCATTGCATTAGATAACCCCGTTGCTGCGAAAAATTGGGTTAACGCAGCTTTCGATAAAACTGAATTGCTTGGAACTATGCCAGAAATGGGGCGAATGGTTCCTGAAATGCCACATACACACTACCGCGAGGTTTTGTTTGGTCACTATCGTATTATCTATAGTCTGGGGATTGAAATTCGTATTCTAACTGTTCGTAATTGTCGACAGACTTTAACTGAAAGTGACGTGTAAAACTGCTGTATAACAAGGATTAAGGTGTTTCGAAGTCAACACTAAATCCCGAGTGTTGAACAAACCCGAAGCCACTTTATTAAGTAAATTGTACGATTGGGTTTTGGAGATATGCTTATCTCCCAAACCATTGCAGAGCGTTAAATGGTAGGTCACCACAATCTGCAGAGGAAAAGTACATTGAAGTTAACGAATAAACTCGTACGTTACCCGCACATTGATGTTGATCGTGCGTTTGAAAAAGAAGCTGAGTTATTGCAGCAAATACAGGCGGGTGAGATTGCGCAAGCCTTAATGCTTTGGCAAGCAAAAACGCCGACACTCGTTTTGCCTGCGGGTAAAAAGTGGCCTGTGACACTAGAGTCTAGAAAACAACTCGCGGCACAAGGTTGGCAACTCACCTCGCGTAAAACAGGTGGCGCTCCCGTTCCCCAACTACCGGGGATCATTAACCTGTCGCACATTTACCATTGGCATCGTGATGAAGCCTACAACATCCAAAAAGCGTATCGACATTTATGCGATGTATTAACCCTGTTTTTTAAAGAACTGGGCATTGATGTGGATGTACACGCAACCCCCGGTTCTTATTGTGATGGTGACTACAACCTCAATATCAATAGACAAAAAATAGTGGGTACTGCACAGCGTGTATTGCTTAAACAAGGGGGCGGCCAAATTGTACTTTCGCAAGCTTGTATCTTGTTAGATGCCGACTTAGAGAATATCGTTGCGCCTGTGAACTTTTATAATCAAATTTGCGATAACCCGACCGTGGTGGATGCGCAGGTTCATACACTGTTGTCCGCGCATTTGACGAGCCTTCCCAACGTAGACTCACTCTTTCAGCGGTTAAGCCAAGCTTTCATCAAGTATGCGTAATGTCTTCCTTTCGCTAACACCTGTTAACTTGTCGGGTGGATGAACCATTTCAATTCTATCTAAACAATTGCTGGAGTTCTGTCGTAACCACATCTGACAACTTTGGGTTGTGGAGTGCTCCTAAATACGGAGCTCTCATTGTATCTGACTAGTGAGCGTGGCATTGGCTAGAGCAGTTCTGTAAGTAACTGGTCGAGAGTCGTCATCAGTTTCTGATTTTTCCCCGTATTTAATGCATCAGCATGAGGGGCTTTAAATAGCCCCGAATCATTATCAAAATACTTCCCTGAAGCGTTAGAAAACTCTTCCGATAGTGCGGCTCGGCATAAGATATCAGCGCCAATCCCTAAGTCATTACCTTCCAAACCATACGCATCTTTAACCAATTTACTGCCAAGAAATGAGGCCGGATTAACGGGAATGATTAGAGGCCCTTGATCTCTTAATTGGTGCGCAAGATGGATTGACCACATCGTTAACGCCAACTTACTTTGTGCGTAGATGGGGCCATCTAAAGCGTCAGGATTTGGGCTGACAAGTGCCTCGAGATCGACCGATGACTGAGCGGCTGAAGATAGATTGACGATGCGACCGTTGGCATCAAAAAGTGGTAGCAGCTTTTGAGTCAGTAAATAAGGGGCAATGGTGTTCACAACAAAACGTACATCAAGGTTGTCTGAGGTGGTGACTTCCGAAACCTTGTAGACACCAGCATTGTTAATGAGTACATCGAGCTGTTCATGCTTCGACTTTATTTGGTTGGCGAGGGCTTTAACTTCAGAAAGAGAAGAGAGATCAGCAACATAACTTTCGATAATCGCATCCTTGGATAATCGAGAAAGGCCGGTTTCTACTTTGCTGAGTTTTGTTGGGTTACGTCCATGTATAAGGATGTGATGCCCTTGTTGGGCTAACATTTTCGCGGTCTCTAAACCGATACCATCTGTCGCACCTGTAATCATGATCTTTTTTCGCATCTTCCTTCCTTGAATAAAGAGTCCGGACAACTTTTATAACAAAGTTTGATTGCACAAAGTTTCTACTACTTCACATGCTGAGATATAGAAAGTACGGATGTGTATTGCTATTGAGAAACCGTGAAACAAGGGTGTGGTTTTTCATTTTATTTTCTTGATATCGAATAAAGCTCAAATCAAAAAAGCCTCAACCAGTTTAATGGTTGAGGCTTGGTCGTATTAGCCTTGTTTCAGCCTATTTAGGCCAGTTTGACGTTGTAATTATTTTACCTAAGAGCTGCTTAGTGAGCGTGCTCGTGTGAATCTTGGTACAACTCAGCGTCGACTTCTTCGCCTTTGTTTGGACGAGGAACAATCTCAAAAGAGGTATCAGCTTCAGTCAATGAAGACAGCAGTTTGTTCAACGATGTTTTGTCTCCTTTCACGCCCGCTTGGCCATCTTCCAATAATTGGTTGAGTGTCGTTTTCTTCAGTACGATGTCTGATACATCTGATTTGTCGATGACCAGTGTGGTATCGGCATCTTGCAGTTCGCTCACTTGAATGTTGTTCAGGTTGCCATTCGACATCTCTACGTAGTAGAACTCTTTCACATCAGGTAATTGGATATTCATGGTAAACGGCGTGTCTTGCGCCTTCAATGAGTCCACTTTTACCGCTAAGTAATCCAGCAAGTTTTCGATGGTCATGTTCGCCAATACATCCGGAGAAGCCGTTTTTGGTGCGCCCGGTTGTGTGCCGATACGCAGTTCTTGAGCACCTGTTAGATAGATGTTTCTCCACCCAGCACCTTCTGATTGGTAGCCTAGCTGTTCATAAGTATCGGCCAGTAAACCACGCGCTTTTTTGTTCTCTGGTTCCGCTTGGACAACCTTGTTAAGTGCCGTTGCAACGAAGCGATATTCGCCTTCTTGGAAATCTTGCTGCGCTTTCTCAATCACAGCGTCGCTGCCACCCATGTATTCAACAAATTTAACCGACTCTGGGTGAATTTGTAGCGGGTTCAGACTGGCTGGGTTCATGTCGAAGTAACCAAGGTACATGTTGTACACCGCACGAGCATTGTGAGAGTAAGTACCGTGGTAACCATTGGTGTGCCAAGACTGTTGAATGCTGTCTGGCATGACTTTGTAGATCTCGTCGCCAATGTCTTGCAAAACGACACCATTGTTCGCTAGGCGAAGTGTTTGGTTATGAGTAAAACCGTAAGCGTCACGTTGCATTTTTAGGTAGTCAGATATTTCTTGTTCGCCCCAAATTGGCGATGAGTGAGAGGCAAATAGCACCTCGGTATCTTCACCCCAAGTGACCAACATCTCGTTGATCTTCTTAGACCACTTCAAGCCATCACGTACTTTTGCACCACGCAATGTGTAGAGGTTGTGCATGCCTTGATACGTTAGCTCACCAGTCCAAAGTGCCTTCATGCTCGGAATGTAGGTCACCATTTCTGATGCCGCTTCAGTGCCTGATGCATCCATGAATTGCATCTCTAGGCCGTCGATAACTAGCGTTTCAATTTCTTCGTTGTGGTTAAGTTCGTAATCCGGCAATACGTAAGTGATGGTGCCAGTCGACAAGCCTTTCGCGAGTGCCGCATCCACAATGCCGTGCTCATGACGATTTAGTGTTGCGCCATATTGATAAGCGGTACGACGAGACATCGCATTACCCGCCAGCACGTTTTCGTCGACGATTTCTTTAGTGATGTTTTTAGAACCGTACACTTTTACGTCTGGGTAAGCTTCTTTGATTGCTCGTGCACCACCAAAGTGATCGGCATGTGAGTGTGAGTAAATCATCGCTACGACAGGTAAGTCGCCACCATCAGGCACGTTGTTCTTGAAGAACTTTAATGACTTAGCCGCGGATTCTTTTGTGAGAAGAACGTCGTAAGCAATCCAACCATTGTCACTGCGGATGAAAGAAATAGACGCTAAATCGGCACCACGTACTTGGTAAACCTTACCCGGGACAACTTCGTACAAACCTTCAGCAGCTTGGTTCAGCACGGCTTGACGCCAAAGCGAAGGGTTTACTGAATCGGGTGCTTGATCGGCATTGTTCACGCTAGGGTCTATGAAGTTGAAGCTGTTGCGAATAATATCGCCAGTTTCTTGATCGAAGCTCGCGATCAACCCTTTGTTGTTATTGTCGAACGCGCGAGTGTCTTCGAAGTTCAGCGTTTTCGCGAATTCTTGGTTTGCTTTCGTCGTCATCTCAGTCGCGTCTTTGCCACCTTGATCGCCTATATCGCTAAAGTGTGCGTGGTCATGGTTAGCTGCAATAGCAGGAAACGCAAGAGAGATTGCTAGGAACAGTGATGCATTTTTGAAAGTGCGTGATGGAGTCATAGGTGCCTCTTCAATTCGGGATTTCGTTTCGTTGAGGAAATTATATGCCTAAGACATATAGCAAAAAATAAAGTAAGCTTTAGTTAACACATCACGATTGGCTATGTATTGAGTCGTACAATGGTTAGGGAACGAAGATAAAACCTGACCCATGATTGATTAAGAGCACATTGACAGGGAGAGTAACGGTGAGCGACATGGAAAAGTTGGATTTAAATCTACTGAGCGTGTTCTTAGAAGTGTACCGATTAAAGTCGATCACGCTTGCATCAGAATCGCTTGGTATGACTCAACCTGGAGTCAGCGGCGCTTTGAAACGGCTTCAAGCACAATTGGGTACAGACCTTTTTATTCGAGAGGGTAGAGGTATAACACCGACCAATGCAGCGATGCAGTTGGCGTTACGTGTAGAGCCCGCACTGGACGGGATAACCAGCGCTGTCAGTACCTTAAAGCAGTTTGATAATCAGCAACATCATGTGTTTCGAATTCTGGTCAACGAGATCGGTTTAACCAAGCTTCAGCCCCTTGTGGAAAAGGACGATACGCTTGGTAATATCTCAATTGAATTCAATATGGTGCCAAGTAATGAAGAAGATCTGTTGCAGAGTTTGAGCATGCAGCAAGCCGACTTAGCGATCGATATTCACTATCCACAAGTGAATGGTTATATGAACCAGCAAGTGATTGAAGATGAGCTCGTGCTGATCGCCAAGAAAGGGCATCCAAGGATTGATGGATCGGTAACGGAAGCGCAGTATTATCATGAGAAACACATCACCTTCAGAATGCGTCGCTCTCACCTTTACACCGCGGATTACTTTACAAAAAATCCGATACAGCAGCGAAAAGTCAGTTCCGAATGTGATTCATTGATGACGATGTGTGTGTTGGTCTCTGGCTCCGACTGTGTTGGTAGCACATCTAGAGGTTTTGCTAATCAATTTGCGGAGCGATTCCAACTGCAAGTGCTCGAGCAGCCTTTTGAGGTCTTGCCGATGAAACAGTATATGATTTGGCATAAACGAACAGACTTAAACCCCGCACATCAATGGTTAAGAACCAAGATTCAACAATACATGACGAGCTCTCAAAGCTGTTAACGATTCAATGAAAAACGGCTTCCATTTGGAGGCCGTTTTTGTCTCTGTTACTTGAGGGTTTTAATTAGGTTTTTTGGATTCAATCAACTTATTGTGCGCGTTTCTGACGAGCGGCTTTGAGCATTTTCATTGGCGACATTCCTGTCACCAACATGGTACCGGTGATAACCAGAATTGAACCAACAATCGTATTGATGCCAATTGCTTCATCTAAGAACAAGTTACCCCAGAGAATACCAAATACCGGAATGATGAAGGTCACGGACAGGGCTGAAGGTGCGCCGAGTTCAGAGACTAGATTGAAGTAAAGTAGATACGCTAACCCAGTACATACCGCGCCTAATAAGATAACTGACGTAGTGATCGTAACGTCGGGTGTTTCTCTCATCGGAATAAAAAATACAAATGGCAAAACCAGCAACACCGCAGCCCACATGCTGCCATGAGCATTGTTGAATGCCTCAACTTTAGGGGCTTGTTTGGTATAGTTTGACGCTATTCCGTAGCTAAAGGCCGCCATCACTGCTGCAAATATAGGAAGCATAGCCTCACGGCCAATGTTCATCGCATCCCAACCGACTAACACGCCAACTCCCGTTACCCCAATCCCAAGTCCCAATAGAACTTTCGCCTCGAGTGCTGTTTTGGTCCATATCGCACCAATGATTGCCGCCCATATTGGCGCGGTAGAGTTCAAGATGGCGAGTGTGGAGGCGTTAAGTGTCTGCGCGGCATAAGCGAAAAGTAAAAAAGGAAGTGTGGTGTTAAACAGCCCGAGAATGAAGAAGTGTTTAGCGTGATCATGAAAAGAGAGCTTCTTTTTTAAATAGAAAGAAACTAAAAGCAGAGTAAGTGCTGCAAACAGAACTCGCGCTTCAATCAAGACTGCGGGCCCTAATGGATTGGCCGCCATTCTCATGAAAAGAAACGAGCCTCCCCATATAGCCGCAAGTAGTATCAGTTTTAAAAAGCTCACAGTTTGAATCTCAGATTGTGTAAAACACCGACTATGGATCAAAGCTATGTATTGCACAAATTTAGATGTTAATACTGTGCAGCTAATTGTTGGCATTTTGATAACGGAACTGACTATTAAATAGGAACACTTTTGATGAATTATGTTCTGTTTATCCTTCCTTGTCTGACGAGTAATCTAGTGTCATATGTAAACATTAGGTGATAAAAATGAAGATCGAACACATCGCAATTTGGACCAAACAACTCGAAGTACTGAAGCGATTTTATGAAGATTATTTCGGCGCGACATCGAACTCAAAATATCACAACCCAACTAAAGGGTTTTCTTCATACTTCCTCTCGTTTGAAACGGGAAGTCGTTTAGAGATTATGGAAATGGACTCTGTCCCTGAATCGAAAGACGACATCTATGACCAGTTCACAGGCTTCATTCATATGGCGATATCACTAGGTTCGGAACAAGCGGTCGATCAACTGACTCAACGCTTGGTAGAAGACGGCTATGAGCGCTTAGATGGCCCAAGAAGAACAGGTGATGGCTATTATGAGAGCTGTGTACTCGATCCTGATGGTAATCGCTTGGAACTTACCGTTTAATGGAGGGAGCTTGAATAGCTTTTAACTCACTAACGGAACTGAGGTATGACAATGATGAAGTTTGCTGTGACTTTCCTTTTTAGTCTTGGGCTTATGGGATGTGCAACCTCAGAACCGGTGTATGAGCAGGAGACGGACGCGAAACCTGAACCATCACAACCCATAGGTTACCTTGGTTTTAAAGCTCACCAAGAGTGGGCGATTCAATTCAATGATTGCACGGTCTACGATTTAACAGGCGCACAACCCTACCAGTGGTTTGATCGCACTTTAGTCTCTGTGAGCTGTTATACGTTTAAGCCAAACGATGCCATCGAGCCATTATCTGTCTATGCCGACGCAAACTTCGACAGCAATAAGCTAACCCCGATTAACCGCTTTCAAGAGCTGCAGGTATCAGAGTCAGGCTGGGGCAAGTTTCCTGCCGTCTATGAGACCAACGGTACCAATTGGCTGAAAGTCAAAGAGGGTTGGATTCACCTCACACTAGCCGATCAGACTTTGGTTCAGTTCTATCCCGGAACTCAAGACCAATCTAGCAAACACACACATGATCAATATTTTGAAGAGCACTGATCGTAACGCTGACTTTTGATTAGTCTGTAGTTCGATCAGAAAAAGATCGTTTAGTCATTGCTGAAATCGGTTTCAATCTGTATCTTTGCTTTTATTGAAATCGGTTTCAGGGCTGTAATGAGCTCTCTAATCCTGATCTTTTTCACGAATAACTTGTAGCGAGTAATGGTATGAACAACGAATTTCCGAACGATTTTTTATGGGGTGGTGCGGTTGCAGCACATCAACTAGAAGGCGGCTGGGATGCGAATGGTAAAGGTGTCAGTGTTGTTGATGTTTTAACAGCGGGCGCTCATGGTGTACAACGTCGAATCACTGACGGCGTGATCGACGGCGAAAACTACCCAAACCAAGTCGCTGTTGATTTCTACCATCGATACAAAGAAGACATTAAGTTATTTGCTGAGATGGGCTTTAAGTGCTTTCGAACCAGTATTGCTTGGACGCGTATTTTCCCAAATGGCGATGAAGCCGAGCCGTGTGAAGCGGGTTTAGCGTTTTACGATGATTTGTTTAATGAGCTGTTGAAATACGATATTCAGCCAGTCGTAACACTGAGTCACTTTGAAATGCCTTACCACCTAGCTAACGAATATGGCGGCTGGATGAACCGAAAAGTGATCGATTTCTTTGTTAAGTATTCAACTACGGTGATGGAGCGATACCAGCACAAAGTGAAATACTGGATGACGTTCAATGAGATAAATAACCAGATGAATACTTCGGCAGATATCTTTGGCTGGTTATGCTCTGGCGTGAAATTCCCACAGTGCGAAAAGCCGCAAGAAGCAATGTATCAAGCGGTCCACCACCAGTTTGTGGCAAGTGCTTTAGTGGTTAAGAAAGGTCACGAGATCAACCCAGATCTTCAGATCGGTGCGATGTGTGCGATGGTGCCTTTCTACCCTCGTTCTTCAAAGCCAGAAGACATTATGGTGGCGCAGAAAGCGATGCGTGATCGTTACTTCTTCTCGGATGTGATGGTTCGTGGTCATTACCCAAATTACGCTAAGCGTGACTGGGCAATCAAAGGCTTCAATATTGAAATGCAGCCAGAAGATGAGCAAATCTTGAAAGAAGGTAAAGCGGATTACTTAGGCTTTAGCTACTACATGTCGAATACCTTGGATTCTTCTTCGCATCAGTCAACCGAAGAAGCGATGGACGGCGGTCATGAGAACTCGGTCGATAACCCATTTATCCAGTCTAGCGATTGGGGCTGGCCAATTGATCCAACAGGTTTACGTTTCTGTTTAGCGTCTCTGTATGAACGTTATGAAGTGCCATTGTTTATTGTTGAGAACGGTTTTGGCGCTGTTGATACCATTGAAGAAGATGGCAGCATTAATGATGACTACCGCATTGCTTACCTTGGTGACCACATCAAAGAGATGAAAAAAGCCGTAGCGATTGATGGCGTTGACTTGATGGGCTACACCCCTTGGGGCTGTATCGACTTAGTTTCATTCACCACGGGCGAGATGAAAAAACGCTACGGATTCATTTACGTAGATAAACACAACGATCAATCTGGCTCACTAGAACGCAAACGCAAGAAGTCGTTCGAGTGGTATAAAGGCGTGATTGCATCTAACGGTGCCACTATTTAGAATGCATTCCCCAGCGCAGTTATGTGAACTGTGAGCTGTCATTTTGCAATGAATTAGTCGGCCTATGTCGGCTAATTTTTTATAAAGGAAAAGAAGCGAATGGTAACCATGCTTGATGTCGCGAACCGCGCAGGCGTATCTAAATCGACCGTTTCTCGTGTCTTAAATGGCAAGAACATCGTGCGCCCAGATGTGGTGAAAAAGGTATTCGATGCGATTCAAGAAACAGGTTATCGGCCAAACTTGTTGGCTCAGCAATTGGCGACCAAGAAGACCAATTTCATCGGCTTTGTAATCACCAATGAGTTGTTCAATGGCCCTTACTTTTCTTCCTTGATGTATCACGCGGCTTCTTATAGCGAAAAGTCGAATCACCAGTTGGTGATCACCGATGGTAAACACAGCGCAGAAGACGAAAGAAAGGCGATCAACTTCCTGCTGGATATGAAGTGCGCGGGCATCATCATCTATCCGCAATGCTTAACCGAAAGTGAGATTGCAAAGATCATCGAAAGCACTGACACACCGATTCTGGTACTCAATCGTGAAATGCCGTCGAAGCCTAATCATGCCATTACCACCGACCACTATCAGAGCGCTTGTTTGATGGTTGAACACATCATCGAGCAGGGTCATACCGATATTGCTGTGATTCGTGGTAAAGCCGGTTCTTCGACAGATGAGTTGCGTTACCAAGCCTATCAAGATGTGCTAACTAAGCAGGGTATGGCATTGGATGAGTCCAAAGTTGTTCAAGGTGATTGGACGATGGAGAGCGGTTATTACACGGCTCAGGCTCTGGTTAAAAGCAAAGCAACTTTCACCGCTATCTTGTCGGAAAATGATGACATGGCGATTGGTGCGATCAAGGCGTTAACCGAACTTGGGTACTCATTGCCTCAAGATGTTTCTATCGTCGGCTTTGATAACAGCAAAGTGGGGGCGTTTTTAACGCCAAGCTTAACGTCTGTGAGTGTGCCATTAGAGCAGATGACCCAAAAAGCGATCCTACAAATTGTCGGTGAAACAGAGCAAGCGACCACCATCAATACCACTGGCAGTTTGGTGTTACGTGATTCGATAGCGAAGCTAAATTAGCACCGTTCGAATTTCATATTTCACCTACAAAAAGTGACGAGCTGCGCATCTCTTAAACCAAGCTCAAACACTCCTTATTCACTGTTATTTAGATGTGCGATATTGCGTTTTTTGGTCGATGAATTGACCACCATTAGTTAAGTAATGTGAAACTAGCTAAGTAATATAAAAATAGCTAAGTGATGTGAGAACAGGTAAGTAACGTGAAAACAGAAAAACAAAAAATGCTAGCAGGCGAACCTTATCAGGCTTGGGATAAAGAGCTTTATGCCGCTCGTATCGAATGTCGTAAGGTGCTTCAAAAACTCAATAACAGTATTCCAGACACACCCGAATGGGAAGCGGCAACGCAAGAGCTCATTCCGGGCTGTGAAAACGCGCATCTAGAACCTCCATTTCGTTGTGATTACGGCTCGAACATCAAGCTGGGCAAGAACTTCTACGCTAACTTTAACTGCGTGATTTTGGATGTGGCTGAAGTGACCATTGGCGACAATGTGCTGCTTGGTCCGAACGTTCAAATCCTGACCGCAGGTCATCCACTCGATGTGAAAGGCCGTGTAGAAGAAGGCGTTGAGTTTGGCACTCCGATTAATGTTGGCGACAATGTTTGGCTTGGCGGTGGTGTGATCATTTGCCCCGGTGTCACTATTGGCGAAAACAGCGTGATTGGCGCAGGCAGTGTGGTAACCAAAGACATCCCAGCCAATGTGGTTGCAGTCGGTAATCCATGTAAAGTGCTGAAAGCGATCGATAACGGACAATAATCAGATTAAATGACAAAGCCCGAACCTAGGTTCGGGCTTTGTTTTTTCTATTCTTGCTAGATGCTAGATGCTAGATGCTAGATGCTAGATGCTAGATGCTAGATGCT